>SHVE01000009.1 GCA_009694365.1 Thermoleophilia bacterium
TGGCCGAGACGTGCGGCAACCTCGACGTGATCGGTCCCACCCTCAACGGCCCACGACGCGACCGAATGGCGGAGCAGGTGGGTCCCCAGGTAGATCGTCTCCGGCTTCCCCGTCTTGCGGTTGGGTCGCATGATGTTCACGACCTTTGCGAAGCTCACGAGTCCGAACATGTGGGAAGCGTTCGACAATTCGATAGCGCCGCTCCCAATCCGCCGCATCGACTTCGACGATCCGGTGGACGTCGCGCAGCACGATGCGATCGTGGAGCTCGTGAAGGCGCTCGAATCGGCCACCGAGGTCACGTTCGGCGTCCTGTCCAGGGATGAGCACGAGACGGCGAGGCGCCACATCGAGGCGCTTCAAGATCGGCTCGACGAGCTCGTGCTCGACTTGTATGGCGTCTCGGAGCTGAACGACCGGGCGTACATCCTCAAGCACGGCGCGCCGCTTTAGGCCCGACCCCCGCCTATTCCATGCCTGCAGTACGCCGCCAGGCCGCCCCCTGGGGCGATGCCGGCAAGTCGAAGAACGCTCACGCGGCTGGGTCCCGGTGCTTGGACGGGCTCAGACTGCGCAACTCCGTTGCACGTTCGGCCCCACGTCGGCCCCACGGACCCATCTGGTACCAGCGCCACTAACGAAGAAAGGCCCTGATTAGCTGGGCCTTTCCGTACTCCTCGGGTAGGACTCGAACCTACAACCCTCCGGTTAACAGCCGGATGCTCTACCAATTGAGCTACCGAGGAATGCGTCCGCGAGTCTAGATGACGACGGGGATGTGCGCGCGTCCGGTCGGCGGTGCGAATCGGTGCACGTGGGCGATAGATCCGGTCTCGTCCACGCGGCCCGGCACCGGCAGGTCCTCACGCGTGTGTGACCAGCCTGCCGCCCGCATGGCGTCCACGAACGGGCGGGCGTCGGGGCGTCGTGGGTCGACGATGAGCACCTCGGACTGGGGCCCCACCAGGTGGGGGATGAGCGCCCCCAGAGCGACACCGTTTCGCTGTTCGTAGAGGATGTCGGCGCCGATGACGAGGTCGAAGGGGGCTCTGTCAAGCACGGCGTCCGGGGGGTCACGCCAGTCCATCACGATGGCGTCCATACCGAGCCCGAGATTCGCGGCGTTCCACCGGCTGAACTCGACCGCCGCGGGATACCAGTCGGTGGCGAGCGCGGTGGCCCCCCGCATCGCGGCCACCATCGCGCCCGTACCGATTCCGGCGCCCAGTTCGATGACGGAGCGGCCCGTGAGGTCCATCTGCGCGATGACCCCGGTGAGCACCCGCCCGCTCGGCCAGACCTCCGCCCAGTACGGCAGGCGCTCGTCGTCAGCGAACTCGTCCTCACTGATGAGGTCCTCGGCCGACGGGGGCCTGCGGATGCGGAAAGAGCGGTCGCCGACGGGGACAGACTCCCAGATGGCACGTGGGTCGTCGGGGTGCACGACACGCCAGCGTAGCCGCCCCGGATGGCGCTATAGTCCCCGGCCGTCCCACCTGAGGAGTGAGTACCGGATGACCGATTCGACCACCGAGACACCGGCCCCCGAGGCCACCGAGGCCGAGGCCGCTCCCGTCGAGGAGGCTGTCCCCGCGACGGACGACGTCGCCGAGGTGCCTGCGGATGACGGTCCGGCCGAGTCGCCGGTTGCCGAGGTCGTTGCCGACCAGGTCTCCGCCGAGGTTGCTGAGGTTGCTGAGGTTGCTGAGGTTGCTGAGGTTGCTGAGGTTGCTGAGGTTGGCCCGCGTGCCCGCGTTGGTTTGGCCACCCTGTACCTCTGTGAGCGCGGTCACCGCACGTTGGCCGTCTGGAGCGACGCCCCCGTTACCTGTCACGCGCGTCCCACGCGCAGCGGCCGGGAGTGTGGTCGCCCCGTGTACCACTCCACCGAACTGCCCGAGCAGGTCCAGAAGGCGCTGAACCCGATCAAGGCCTCGAAGAAGACCTCCAAGGGCTAGCGATCCCGACCGGGGTTCCCCGGTTCCCCGTACCGGTCGTTACCGGTGCGACCCGTCACGGCCGGTCATCTCCTCGGCGCGCTCGACCATCCGTTCCATCTCCCGGAAACCGGGTTCCCAGCAGTCCGGGTCGTCCAGATCCACTCCGAGTGGTCGGAGCAGGTCGGCCGGGCTAGCGGAGCCACCCGCGGCGAGGAAATCGAGGTATCCCGGCACGAAGTCCTCGCCCTGCTCGCGGTACTGCGCGACGAGGGCGAGCGTCACGAGGTGTGCGAAGGCGTACGCGTACGTGTAGAAGCGAGTGGAGATGAAGTGTGGGATGTACGACCACCCGAGGCCGTACCCGGCGGGCAGTTCCACAGCGTCGCCGTAGTAGTCGGCGTTGCTCGCCATCCAAATCTCTGACAGCCGCTCGTCGGTGAGGGTGGTGCCCTCGGCGCGCTGTCGGTAGGCCGATTGCTCGTACCGTGCCAAGACCGTCTGGCGGAACACGGTGGCGAAGGACCCTTCGACCCGCTCGCATACCAATGCGGTGCGGGTGACCTCGTCGGATTCGGTTGCGAGGAGGTGGTCGAAGGCGATCATCTCCGCAAACGTGGAGGGCACTTCCGCGAGCGCAATGCCCGTGTGGAAAGACAGGGCGGTCTGGCGCTCCGCCGCGAGGGTGAAGTGCATGCCGTGGCCCAGTTCGTGAGCCAGGGTCATGACGTCGTCCATACGGTCGGTGTAGTTCATGAGCACGAAGGGCCGCGCATCCTGGGCAACCGATGCGCAGAAGGCGCCACCGCGCTTGCCCGAGCGCGGCTCGGCGTCGATGCGCTCATCCGTGAAGACGGCGTCCGCGATCTCGCCGATACGCGGGGAGAACGAACGGAACGAGGAGGTGATGATTCTTCGGGCCTCCGGGAACAGAACCTCGCGGGCTTCACCAAGGGGTGCGTACTGGTCGGCGAGGTGAAGGCGCGGGATCCCCATGAGTCGCGCCTTCACACGGAACCAGCGCTGAGCGAGACCGTAGTGTCCCTCCACCGCCGTCATCATCCCCTCGATCGCGGGTCCGGGTACTTCATTACGCAGGTGGGTGGGATCCATCGGCCCGACGTAGTCGCGTAGGCGGTCCATGGCGAGGCGGTCGCCCACTAGGGTGTCGTAGCAGTGGGCGAGCGTGGTGGCGTGGGGTGTGAGAGCCGCGTAGAGCGTGTCGAGCGCCCGGAACCGGAGGTCCCGATCCGGGTGTCGCACGCATGCGAGCAGGCGGTCGATGGTGTGGGGCTCGGTGCCCTCCCCCGAATCGAGATCGGCCTCGAGCGTCGAAGTGATGCGCCCAAACAGCGTCTGCCACGCGTTGGCCGCAGCGGGGCTGCGTTCGGCGAGCATCCGCTCCTCGGGCTCGCTCAGCGTGTGGGTGCGGAAGCGTCGCTCCGCGAGAAGATGATGGCGGTCGGCCGCCACCTCGGGGGAATCCGCGAGACGAACCGCGAGCGCGTCGTCCAGAGCGAGCCACTCGAGTTCGAAGAAGCGCAGTGCGTTGGCGGCCTCCACCATCGAGCGATCCATGAGCGCGTCGAGGTCTTGATTCTCCGGGGAGGACACGTCGACCGACTCCCTGAGCGAGCTGTAGGAGTGCAGGCGCCCGATGGTGTTCTCGATGCGGGCGATGTCCGCCAGCGCCTCGGCGAGCGCGGGACCGTCCATTGTGGCGACCCGTCCGCGATGGCGGGATTCGAAGTCCCGGCAGTCATCAAGGACCCGCGCGAGGCGCTCACGGCAGTCGTCGGCTGAGGCGGCGAGGGGGGAGAGGTCCCAGTGAACCCCCGTGGCGCGGTGCGCGGTATCGGTTGGCGTCATGGCTCCGACGTTACCGGAGCACCGCCGCGAGCAGTCGGTCGACGGTGTCCACCGGCAGGGGTGGATCGCCGGTGGCGCCGGGGTGGTGCGGACTGGTGGGGCGGTGGTAGTCCGAGCCCCCCGACGGGATGAGTCGCCACTTGCGTGCGAGGGCGGCGAAGCGCGCGAACTGGTCGGCGGTGTGCTCCGGCCGGTGGACCTCAATTCCCACCATGCCGGCCGCTGCGAGGCGACCGATGAAGGGGTCGAGGTGCGGGTCGTCCAGCGCGAGGGTGGCGGGGTGGGCGAGTACCGGCGCCCCGCCCGACTCGATTATGAGGGCCACGGCGTCGTCGGGATCGATTCCGTCCGAATCCGTGTTGGCCGGACGGCCGTCTCCCAGCCAGATGTCGAACGCCTCCCGGCGGCTCGCCACGTGCCCGGCACGGACGAGCGCCTCCGCGATATGAGGACGACCCAGGAGTGCACCACGGGCGCCGTCCAGTACGTCCTGCCAGTCGAGGGGAACCCCATGGTCGTTGAGGCGGTCCACGATCGTGCGTGCGCGGTGCGCGCGGCGCGTGGCGAATTCGTCAAGGCGTCCGTGCAGGGGTTCGGGGGCCTCGTCGGGGAAGTACCCGAGCAGGTGCATGCTGCCGTGGGGCAATTGGACCGAAAGTTCGATCCCCGGGATGACCCGCACCCCGACGGTACGCCCTGCGGCCACGCCCTCGGGGACTCCGGCCATGGTGTCGTGGTCGGTGATGGCCAGAACCGCCACGGCGCGGGTTGCTGCGTACTCCACAAGATCGGCGGGATCGTGTGACCCGTCGGACCGATTCGTGTGGGCGTGCAGGTCAAGGCTCATCGACGCCCGATGCTAGCCTCGGCCCGGAATGGGACGGATTCGTGGAGGCGTGAGGGGCGACGCGACACCGGTCTTCGCGACCGGAACCGGACGTATCGATTCGAGTCCCGGGTCCGTGCCGTCGGCGGTCCCCGGCGACGGAGTCGTACGGGTGTCGCGCACTACGGCGGGCCGCAAGGGCAAGACGGTCACGCTTGTCCGGGGTATCCCCGCCGACGAGGTGGCGGACGTCGGCCGGGAACTTCGCCGCCTCGTGGGATCGGGCGGCTCCGTCAAGGACGGCGTGGTGGAGGTGCAGGGCGACCACCGCGAGCGGCTTGTGGAACACCTGCGCGCGCGGTACCGGGTCAAGGTCGCGGGCGGGTAGGGACCGCCCCGGCTCTCGGGCGAGGACCTGTCCGTACACGGTCGGTGTCCATCTGTCGGCCTCACGCCCCGTCGGGCGACGCAGGTGTGGAGGACACCCGGCGACGTTGTTCACCGGTGCCCCGGTCGCTAGGGGCCGGAGAACGGTTACGCGCGGGCGATTGCGAGGCGCTGGCCGGTCGCGCTCAGGAACACCTCGGCCTCCTGCTGCGCCGACCACATCGCCACGTCCATCTCTCCGTGACCGTGCAACCAGAGGGTGACGGTATTGTCATTCCGCGCACAGTCGATGCCTGTGATGGCGCGCGCACGACCCACCTCCAACTGCTCGGCGATGCGCAGGCATGCCGCGAGCCGGAGGATTCGCGCCTCGTCGGATGGCCGGAGCACGGCGCCCAGCGGTCCGGGCGGCTGAATGCGCTTGCGGTGGGCACGCACGAGCTGGGCGATGAGTACCAGTTCGCGGTGGTGGAATCCCGGCAACCCGGCGTTGAGCACAAGGTAGTGGCCGTGCTTGTGGTGGTCGTTGTAGTCCACGAGCGTGCCCACGTCGTGCAGCAGGGCGGCGGCATGCAACCACTCGCGCTCGCGCGGGTCGGGGTCGTACACGCCGAGGCGCCTGAGCCCGTCGAAGATGTCGAGGGCGAGCGCCGCCACCTGGGCACAGTGCGTGGAGTCGTAGCCGTACACCTCGGCCAGATCGCGCACGCTGGTGGCCCGTACGTTCGTGACCAGAGGCGGGTCGAGCGGGGTGAGGTAGGCCTCCCAGAAGATTCCCCAGCGCAGGCCCTCAATACACACCTCCACTTGGTCAACGTCGGCCACCTGCATAAGGGCGTCGAGCACAACTGCACCCGCCAGCATGATGTCGGCACGATCGGCCTTGAGCCCGGGGATGCGCCGGCGTTCCCCCGTGGGGAGATCGCACATGACGTCGGTGAGATTCTGCAGGGCGTCACGGGTGAGGGGGTAGCCGTGTATCTCGCCCAACGGATAGTCGGATGCCTTCTGGGCCATCGCCGCGAGGGTACGGACGGCTCCGCCCATGGCGACCACGCGGCCGGCACTCGACACCCAGGGGTCGGTCCGGAACACGTCTACCGCGTGTCGCCGCAGGGCCGTCACGTCGTCGCGTGTCGTGACGGGGGCGGGCATGAAGGCGTCGGTCATGCGCACGGCCCCGAGCGGATGGCTCACCGACTGCACCAACCGACGCCCCTGAACATGTGCGATCTGGATGCTCCCGCCGCCCAACTCGGCCACGAGCCCGTCTGTGAGCGTGGTGCCGTTCATGGCGCCCACCCACGCGTAGAAGGCCTCTTCCTCGCCCGAGATGATGCGCGCGGGCAGGCCGGCGTCCACGATGGCGCCGAGAACCTCGTCCCCGTTCGGGGCGTCACGGATTGCGCTCGTGGCCACTGCTCGCACGTCGGTGATCCCGGAACCCCGGCAGAAGCCTGCGAACAGGCGGGCCACGCGGGTCGCGCGCGCGATGGCGTCGTGGGAGATCGGAGCGTCGGGGGCCGTGCCCTCCGTCAGCCGCACCACTTCGCGCACTTCCTCCACGAGCCGGAACGGTCCCCCGGGGGTGAACTCGAACACCACGAGACGGAACGTGTTGGATCCGAGATCCACGACTGCCAGCCTCACTTCAGGGGTCACTGACGGGTGTCGCGAAACGCTAGACCCCATCTCGACCTGCCCGCTCCCTCCCCCCGCCGTGAGCGAGTCCGAGGAGGCCCTCGCCCCGGACTCCCCTCAACCCACCACCTCGCCAACTCACTTTGAGGTGGCGGGGGTACGCGCTTCTCTCCACCGGCCTGCACGTGGCCACCGGACGCGCGAGTCCGCGGACGCGTCCGTACTCGGGTGCCGTGGCAGGCCGACCCGTCGGGGCAGCGACACCCCGGACCGGGTGCACCCGGTCCGCGTGGCGACCCGGCTGATGCCGTGGGGCGTCGCCGAGCCGGACCCCCTGGTGGCCACCCTCCTGCACGACGTGGTGGACAGCACCGCAACCACGCCGGACGGCAACCGCGCGGAATTCGGTTCCCGCCCCGTGGACCCTGTGGTGTGGCTCACGCTGCCGAAGGGCCGGGACGCCGACGGGGCGCGTGAGCACTACCGACGTCTGCTCGAGTAGGGGCCTCCGGATACGCATCTGGTCACGATTGCAGATTCCTCGGACACCCTTCGCAGTATTCAGGCCCGAAGTCTGCGCACCGATGACGGGCACCGGTGATGGGCGGCCACGTACTGCCGCCCGCGCTCGCAGGGACCTCGGCCACCCGCGTGGCACGTGTGACGGCCATGGCGGATCTCGCGTCGGTGGTCGATTCCGCCTTCACCGAGTCATAACGCGGCCAACACGAACCCCTCACCAGTGAGGTGTTGGATACCCCATAGATGAGGTGGGTCAACCGACGAACCGAGGAGGACATGATGGGCACTGTGATCGAGATGCGACCCCGCGAGATCATTGATATGCATCACGTTGAGGATCTCCTTACCCGTCTGGAGTGGAGGCTCGACGAGCCATGCGTCGACCCCGGTTGTTTGCACGTCGGGGTATGCCGAGGTGACGGGGACGACGTCATCCGGCACGTGGCCGCGTAACGGCCGGGGTCTCAGGGCGGTGTCGGTATCGGGGGCGGGCGATCCCTCCCGGTACCGGCACCGGTCGGGCCTCCCGAGTGGGAAGTTCGACCCACAGACGGTCTGACCACAGCTCTTCGGTGGCCCGTCACCCAACGAACTGTGCAGCCGGTACCGACAGCAGTGCCCATCTCGGACCCGATCGCCTCCCGCTCCACGTGAGCGACGGCATGGTGGTTGGGGGGCTCGTGGTCGCCGAGTGCCTGCCCTCTCCGATTGTTAAGTGTCTGACACGTCACAATCGGCGTCGAGGATCACAACCGGGGGTCCTCAGCCAGCGCCGTCGATGGGGCGGCGTCGGCCTGTTTGTGCAGTTGGACCCGCATCGCGCGCGCCAGTTCGCCTCCGAGCACCTCGATCGAGTTGTTGATGCGGACCGAGAGCGGCCCGCCGAAGGGCTGCCGGTCGACGATCGCGAAGCTCATCCCGGGCGCGATCCCACGCTCGGCCAAGTAACGGAGCATCGCGGGATCTGAGTCGGACACGCGGACGAAGGTGCCGGCGGCGCCGGGCGCGAGCGTCTCGAGGGCCACGGTGTGACCCTCGTCGATGTTGCCGTCCGCGGTGGGAATCGGGTCGCCGTGCGGGTCGTGCGTCGGATGGCCGAGCTTCTCGGCCATCCGCGCGGTGAGTTCGTCGGAGAGGTGGTGCTCAAGCAACTCGGCGTCGCGGTGGACGCGGTCCCAGGGGACGCCGAGGCTCTCAACGAGGAAGAGCTCAAGGAGGCGGTGCTTTCGGATTACCGTGAGCGCGATCCGTACCCCCGCCTCGGTGAGCTGGACGCCGTGGTAGCGGGTGTGCTCAACGATCCCGAGATCGTTGAGCTTCTTGATCATGGTCGATGCCGAGCCGGCCGTCACGTCGAGTCGTTCGGCGAGGGCGTTGGTGCTGACCAGCCCCTCGCGCCGGGCCTGCAGGGCGTAGATGGCTTTGGTGTAGTCCTCGACCGCGGGAGACGGTCCGTGCGGGGGACCTGCGCCGTGCGAACCGGTCATCAGACGCTTACCAGGAGGCTGGTGACATAGAGAATGGCGACGCCGGCGAGGATGCCGCCGACGCTTGCGGGGTACAGCGCCCGTCCGGCCCGGTCGCGGATTGTGGGGACGAGCTGCACGATCACCTGAACGATGGCGCCGATCCCGAGTCCGATCAGCAGGGCGGCGACCTCGGGGTTGTAGGCCGAAACGCCGATGAACGCGCCGAGAATCGCGGGTGCGCCCGCGATCAGGCCGAGCAGCGCGAGTCGACCCAGCGAGGGGCGGGGCCGGTCGGCGAGCGGCGCGACGATCGCCAACCCCTCGGTCGTGTTGTGGATCGCGAAGCCGAACACCAGAAACGCGCCGAGTGCCAGTTCGCCGATCGCGTAGGCGGAGCCGATCGCGAGCCCTTCGCCAAGGTTGTGAAGACCGATCCCGATGGCCACCAGCAGCGCGAGATGAAACGCCCCGCCGCCTGCCGCCTCGGCGCGCTCGCGGGAATCGCGAAGGTGGCGATCGAGGGCGACCAGCGCGAAGTAAGCGACCGCCGCACCGATGAACAGGAGCATGACGCCGCCGAACGCGCCGGTGCTCTGCTCGGCGATCGCGGTGCCCTCCAGGTAGGCGTTGGCGGCGAGGAACCCGAGCAGTCCGATGGTCATCGCCATAAAGATCCGGATCCAGTGCTCGCGCACACGGCCCAGGAACGGCAGAAACAGCATCCCCATGGCCACCGGGATCACCCCCACGTAGATGCCCAGCAGGGTCATCAGCCCATACAAACCGCCATCGGCCACCGGGGTTTCGACCGCCACGTCGATCTCATGCTCGACGGTCGCGCCCGACGAGGTGAGCAGCGTGACCAGCAGCAGCGAGCCCTCCTGCCACGGGTAGTCGAGCGTCAGTGTCTGGCTGCCCAGCCGGCCAACCTGGTCGCTGTCGACCGTGTAGTCGACGTAGGCGTCGTTGACAGACACTTGGGCGATCTGCACCGAATCCGGACCGGCGTTGCGCACGGTGAGATCGATCTCACCGGGACGCAGCACGGTCCGCTCCACCGCGATGTTCTCGACGGGCGGACCGCGCCGATCACCCAACGTATCCCCGCCGACGATCAGCAGAGCGATCAGCGCGACCGCGATCAAACCAAGCGGGATCAGGCCGAGCGCCCAGGTCGGCAGTCGTGAGCGCCCCCCGGTTGGGGAGTCGTCGGTCCGCTGGGGTTGGGTGTCGGTTTCCATCAACTGACCTCGAAGAAGCCCATCCAGCCGAGCTCGGCGAACTCGGTCTTGTGAGCGTGGAACATGACCTTGCCCGGGAACCGAAACCGCAACTCGCAAATCCCGCGCTGGGCTTGGCCGAGCATGACGGTGTCCGTGAACTCGCTCGGCGCGAGCCGCGTGCCGGTCGGGTAGTAGTCGAAGAAGTTTCCGTGGATGTGGAACGAGTTGATGGGGTCATACTCGAGGATGTTCACCAAGTAGATGCGTACCAACTCGCCGCGCGTGACCTTGATCGGCTCGTTGACGTGGTGGAAGGCGACGGTGTTGACGGCATAAACCTGATTGCTCGTGGCGTCGAAGTTGGTGTTGAAGCCGTTCATGACCATCACCATCTCGTCGGCGTCCGGGCGCCCCTGCTTAGGATCGATAATGAGGGTGCCGTACATGCCGCGCGCGATGTGCTCCGCCAGCGGACCGGCGTGGCAGTGATAGAGGTGCAGGCCGAACGGGTCGGCGTCGAACTCGTAGGTGGTGCTCTTCCCGGGCGGAATGAGCCCTGCGCCGATCTCGGGGACGCCGTCCATCTCCGGCGGGTGGAAGCCGTGGAAGTGCATCGTGTGCGGATGCGCGGAGCCGTTGATGAAGCGAATCCTCAGGAGCTCCCCCTCGCGACAGCGCAGCGTCGGCCCCGGCGCGCGACCGTTGAACGTCCACGCCGGGTACGTGACCCCCGGCGCCACCTCGATCTCCTTGTCCACAGCGACGATTTCCCACTCGCGCAGCGTCCGACCGCTCGCCAACCGGCGGGTCGTGCCCAAGTCGAAGTCGCGCAGGATGTCGGTGGGGTTGAAGCCGTTCGCCGTGTGGTCGACGACACCACCGCGCTTGAACGTGGGGCCGTTGGCCCCGCCCCCGTGGCCGGGCATCCCGCCCGCGCCACCGTGGGATGGGTTGGGGCCGCCTGCGGCCGCCGCCGACTGGCCGTGGACACCCTGGTGGGGGAAGATTTCGTTCAGGAACGGGAGCGCCGCGCCCGCCGACGCAGCCCCAATCAACAGTTGTCGTCGACTCAACTTTTTCATGCCCACAGTGAAGCACGATTTTGAGTCGTCCAAATTCTGACCTGTCGTCTCCCGAACTTTGGTGGTGAGTCGTTCCTTGAGCGACACCCTGAACCGCCCCGGGTTTGTTTGACGGTTTGTTTTCTCTTTGCCGTTGTGACGTGGTTGTCCCAGTAGGCCTGCTCGTAGGCGACGGTGCTGGGGGTTGATTGGTACACCACGACGAGGTTGGATTCGAGCATCGGATACGAGACGCCCGTCGCGTACGAGCTGGCGTACTGGGACAACAACGTCGCAGTGAAATTGGGAAAACAAACCGTCGAGGAAACCCGGGGCGGTTAATTCCATCGGGGATGCCATCGGCACGATGACCATCTTTTCGGTGAGGAGCCCATCCTCACATGTTCGGGGTCAATCGAGGTGGGGGCAGACCCCTTGCTGCCCTCCTTTGGGTAAGAGTCTTATCAACCCTCATCTTTCGAGATGGCACCGGGTGACCCACGTGTTGGCGCCCTACAGGTGTGGGAGCGGGAGTTCGATTTCGGCGAGGTAGGGGCGCGTCGCGAGCGGTGCGATCCCCAGCCGCCCCGATGCCAGGGCGATGAGGGCGTCACCGGCAACCTCGCGACGCCACCCCCGCCCGAGCACGAGGTCGGAGAGGTCGGAACCGATGAGGAGTGCGGCGAGGAATGCGTCCACATCGTCACGGGTTGCAAGGAGGGAGGGCGCGAGGCCGATCGCCTCGGCGCGCGCGGCCAGCAGGATCCGGGCGAGCGGCGTGAGTGTCTCGAGGCGGTCGTGGACAGCGGCGGGAGGGGGCGGGCCGAGGGTGATGGCCGGATCCGAATCACCTTGCGCCATTGCGGCGAGGAGCCCATCGGCATCGCGTTGGCGCATGCCCGATGGCACGCCGCGCTCCGCCAGCAGACCACTGGCGTCGCGCGGGCGACGACGTGTCACCTCGATCAGCGTGCGGTCGGGGATGAGCCAACCCACGGGCATGTCGCGGCGTCGGGCTTCGGTCTCACGCCATTCCGCCGCGCGGCGCAGTACCGCGCGCTCGGTGGAACCGAGCCGCCCCTGCCCCTTGACCTTGCGCCAGGTCTCGTCCGGTTCGGGTGCCACGCGCGCGCCGACGCCGTAGCGCCGTTCGTGCTCCTCGCGCACCCACTCAGTCCGCCCGCGCTCGTCGGCGTCGTGCATGAGTTGGTCCACGAGCGCGAACAAGTGGGCCACGTCGGCGGCGGCGTAGTCGATCTGGGTCGCGGTGAGTGGCCGGCGCGACCAGTCGGAGTACCCCTCCGTCTTGGCGATCGTGACACCCAGAACGCGGGAGAGCAGGGAACCCAGACTCTGCCCGGCTCCAACGCCGACGAACCCAGCGATCAATTGCGAGTCGACGAGATTCGTGGGGCGCACGTCGAAGGCCAGTGCGAACAGGATGAGGTCGGCGCTCGGCGCATGCATGACGACCGCGATGTCCGGGTCGGCGAGGAGCGCGGCGATCGCGTCGATCGGTCCGCCCGCCAGCGGGTCGATCAGCGCGATCTCGTCGGTGGTGGCCACCTGGACGAGGCAGGGGATGGGGGCGTAGGTGCGCTCCCACATGAACTCGACGTCGAGTGCCATGCGACCGTGTCCACGTATCCGGTCGGCGAGGGCGGCCACGGACTCGGGCGTCGTGAGCATGATCGGATCGGCCTCCATCCCGCTAAGATTAGTGGTTGTGCATGTATCGGGACTCACCAAAGCGTTCGGCGCCCGCACCCTCTTCGCGGGGGTTTCGTTCCGGATCGGTCCCGGAGACCGTCTCGCCGTTACCGGGAGGAACGGTGCGGGTAAGACGACCTTGCTTCGGATTCTCGCGGGGCTGGAGGAGGCGGATGACGGATCCGTCTCGATTCCACGGGGTGAGCGGATGGCCCTCCACGACCAACGGCCCGACGTGGGGGCGGCGGCGACCGTACGCGAGTACGTCGAGCAGGGGCTCATCCACGCGCGTGACGCCGAGGAGCGCATGGCCGAACTCGAGGCGCGCATGGCGGCCGGCGATCATGGCACCCAGACGATGGCGGCCTACGCGCGGGCACAGGGCGATTTGGAGGACGCCGGTGGCTACCACTGGCGGGCGTGGGTGGAGCGCGTCACACGTGGCCTCGGCCTTCTGGATGACCATCTCGACCGACCCCTTCAGAGCCTGTCGGGGGGTGAACTCACTCGCGCGTCCCTCGCCCGCGCCCTCGCGGGGCGCCCGCAGGTGCTGTTGCTCGATGAGCCCACCAACCATCTCGATCTCGTCGCGATGGAATGGCTGGAATGGGCGATCACTGACCTCGCCGCGGCCGTGGTCATCGTGTCGCACGATCGCTGGTTTCTTGAGTCCACGGCCACCGCTGTGATGGATCTCTCGAACGGGAAGGGTCGTCTGTGGCCGATGGGGTACTCGGCGTTCCGCCGCGCACGGGCCGAGGAGGAGGCGCAACAGGCGGTGCTGGCCGGGCGTCGGCGTGAGGAGATGGAACGCCTCGAACGCTTCGTCACGCGGTGGCGGGCGGGGACCCGGGCACGGCAGGCCAAATCGCGCGGGAAGATGCTCGAGCGACTCTCTCCCATCGAAGTGCCGTCACGCGAGAGGTCGCTGGCGTTCGGCTTCCCGAAGACCGAACGCCCGGGCCGGGTTGTGCTGGAGGCCGACGGCCTCCGTGTGGATATTGCGAATCGGACCCTCGTGGACGCCGCCGGATTCACTATCGAGCGCGGGCAGCGCGTCGCGGTGGTGGGGCCGAACGGCGCGGGGAAGACGACTCTGGTGGAGACCCTGCTCGGAGGTCGTGAGCCAGCCGCCGGCCGTGTGACCATGGGGCACAAGGTCCTGCCCTCGTATTTCACCCAGCATGCGCGTGAGTACGACGAGCGCAGGACGCTGACCGAGATCGTGAAGGCCGGTACCTCGCTCACCGACACTGAGGCGCGGAGGCTGCTCGGACGGTTCCTCTTCCCCGGCGATCTTGCCGCACGCACCGTGGAGGGCCTGTCCGGTGGCGAGCGTCGTCGCCTCAGCCTTGTGGCCTTGGTGGCCGAGGGCGGCAATCTGCTGGTTCTCGACGAGCCCACCAACCATCTGGACGTCGAGAGCCGGGAGGCTCTCGAGGATGCGCTCCGGGCGTTTGATGGAACGATCATCCTGGTGTCGCACGACCGGGCACTCATCGATTCGGTGGCCACGCATACGCTGGCGCTCGAGGACGGCACCGCAGTGATGCGGACCGGGGGCTTTAGCGACCTCACGCTCCTCCGAATGTCCGTGGACGAGGAGGTCGCCCCGGTCCGGGCCGCGCGCGAGGCGAAACCCGCGCCCGCTGACCGCCGCCCGGGCCACGGACGGGTCGCCCGGGACGTGTCGAAGCTCGAGGCGCGGGTTACCGATCTTGAGCGTCAGATGGCGGCCGTGGAGGCCGATGTCACCGAGGCCGGGGTGGCCGGGGACATCGCCCTAGTCACCGTTCTTGGGGAGCGGCACCGTGCCATTCAGGATGAACTCACGTGGACGCTGGCGGAGTGGGAGGCCCGTGCGGTTGTACTGGCGGACGGGTCATGAACGATGCTGGCCGTCTCACGGATGTGCGCGTGACCGCCTCGCGAATCTGACCACGCGTGGGGAGGTACTCGTCGGTGCGGAGACCGCCGGCGAGGTGCAGCGCGCACCATCGCCGTCCTGCAGGAGGGGGATGCGCCCCTGTTCCGTGGGGCCGGTGGGGCACGTCCCCGTGTAAGGGGTGAGGCTCCACCTCAGGTTGACCCACGAGGAGTTGGGCCACCCGGTCGGGGTCACCCGCGCATGGGTGACGTTCCACGGGTCCGCCTCCGGGACTCAGGGGCGATCGCGGAGCGCCCGCGGACCCGCGTCACCCCCACCGGGTGCGGTCAGGCGGCGGTGGCGACCGACAGTGCGTAACGCCCGAGGTCGTCCTCATGCCACGAGGCGATGGTGAGGTCCGCCTCGTCGTACATGTCGAGCACGGCCTCCCGGGAGAACTTGCACGCGATCTCGGTGCGGATGGTGGCGCCCTCGGCGAGGTGCACCGTGATGCCGAGACCCGGGATCGCCCATGTGATGGGCCGCGTGGCCGCGAGGTGCATCTCGACACGCGACGCCCGGGAGTTCCAGCGCGCTTCGTGCGCGAACGCATCGGGGTCGGCGTCGCCGGCGAAGACGCGGTTGATGTGGCGGACCGCGTTGCGGTTGAACGCGGCGGTGATCCCTGCGGAGTCGTCGTACGCCCGTACGAGAACGACGGGGTCGTGGGCGAGGTCGGTTCCCAGGAGCATCGCGTCCCCGGGCCGTAGCAGGCGGGAGATGCGGCGCATCAGCGTGCGCCGTTCCCGGGGTCCGAGATTTCCGATCGTGCCGCCAAGAAATGCCACGAGGCGTGTGCCCGAGACACGTGGCCGCGGTATGCGTGCCAAGTGCCGCGAGAAGTCCCCCGCCACGCCGTGAACGCGCAGGCCGGGGTACGCGATGGACAGGTTGGCAGCCGTGGCCGCCACGCAGGCCGGACTGATATCGAAGGGGACGTAGCGATGAAGACTGCCCGCCCGCTGCATGGCGTCGAGGATCGCCCGTGTCTTGCGTGCGGCGCCCGATCCGATCTCCACAAGTTCGGTGGGGCGCACCGCGGCCACCACGTCGTCCATGGCCGCATCGAGCAGCCGCTGCTCGGTACGGGTCTGGTAGTACTCGTCAAGCGTCGTGATGCGCTCGAACAGCGTTCCGCCCGTATCGTCGTAAAACCAGCGGGCGGGCAATGTGGGTCGGGCGTTCGTGAGACATCGCCGTAGTTCCTCGGCGGCGACAAGGTCGTCCGACCCGGTCACGTGGCAGTCGAGACGCCAGGGGCGAACCGTGCGGGTAACGGTGTGTGTGGTCACTCGGCGTCCCATGCCAGGCGGAGGCCCGAGAAGATCTGCCGCCGGTCCGGGAGGTCCCAGTTTCGGAAGGTGACGCGAGCGGCGATCGCCTGCGTGGCCCACGATCCGCCACGCAGCACGCGGTAGCCAGTCCCGAAGAACGGCTCCGCGTACTCGGGGTAGGGGAACGCACGGAACCCCGGGTAGCGATCGAATGGTGTGGAGGTCCATTCCCAGACGTCACCGAGAAGGTGCTCGCAGCCCGTGGGTGCGGCGCCGCCCGGGTACGCGCCGGCGCGGGCGGGCCGAAAGGCGACCTGCCCAAGGTTCGCGCGCCCGGCGTGATCGTCCCCGCCCCACGGCGCCCACTCGGTGTCGGTCGCAGTGGGAGCAGGTTGCGCGGCCATCTCCCATTCGGCTTCGGTCGGCAGCCGGGCTCCTGCCCAGCGGGCGTGGGCCTCAGCCTCGAAGAACGACACGTGGCAGAGGATCTCGGCGGGATCGACGTCCTCGGTGCGCCCAAACGATATTCGCGTCCACCCGCCGGCGCCATCGGCGGCCCAGTGGAGGGGCGCATGGGCACGGGATCGCTGTCGCCACGCCCAGCCCGCCGGGCTCCAATGGCGCGGTTCGTCATATCCGCCATCGGTCATGAAGTCGAGATGGCGTCCGATGGTCACGGGCATCCGGTCGATACGGAAGGGTGCGACGGGGCGGGGATGGCGGGGGCCCTCGCAATCGAGGGCTCCGTGGCGACCCGTCGCACCCATCATGAGCGTGTCACCGTTCACATGGACCGGATCGGGGCGGTCAGCGGTCGTCGTGGGGGTGGGCAGGATGCCGACCTCCGGCGAATAGGCGCCTCGGGGCATGAGTTGGAGGGTCTGCAGCAGTGTCTCGGCATGCTGCGCCTCGTGCTGGGCCACCATGTCCCAAACGAATCCGTTGGCGGTGAGTTCGGGGCCACCCTCGGAGGTATCGGCGGTCCCCAAGATTGTGAGTGCCTGTTGGCGGACCTCCGCCATGTATGTCCGGGCGTCCTCGCCATTCATGATGGGGATGTGTCCCCGGGTCGCGCGCGGGGTCGAGACGGCGTCGTAGGTGACCGCGAGGTCCGGGTGGAGCGAACACGTCCCCACCAAGCGGTTCACGAGCCAGATCTCCTCATACGCGGCGATGTGCGCCATGTCCCACGCGGGCGGGCTCATGATGGGATCGGGGGTGCGGGTGAGCCACTCGGCATCGAGGGGGGCGAGGAGGGCGAGCGTGCGATCCCGCACGGACTCAAGGCGGTCCGCGATCGTGGTGGAGGGTGCGTGCACGGTCGGATTATCTACGACCACGGCACGGGGTGCCGGTGAGGGGCATCGCACCCAGCGGGTGCCACTCCGAGGGGCGGGCACCCGCTGGTGATGACGCCATCGCCGGGTACCCGCATCCTGGGTGCGGCGGGATGGGTTCGCCGCACCCCCCGGTCCTACTCGGTCGAGATGTTCGGATCGGCCTGCTGCGTGACCGGGTGGATCGCGATGAAGTGATCCTCCGGAGCGGCGAGCAGAACTCCCACATGCGCGGCGGCGGCGGCCTGCCCCGATTCGGCGAGGGCATCACGATAGGCGGTAAGAAGATCTGCGACCGACTGCTGGTCTTCGTCATCGAGGGGTACCAGACTCACCTTGGCGGCTTTTGACAGGCGACGACGGATGGCGGCCTCGTCGAGACCCCAGTCGGGGTTTTGGCGCACGTACACCACCCCCCCGGTCATGCCGGAGCAGAGCCAGGGCCCGGGATCCCCGAGGACCACAACACGGCCCCCCGTCATGTACTCAAAGGCGAAGCCCTTGCAGTTCGCGCGCGCTCCGAGTGTGCCGAGGCGGTCGTTGATTGGGCCGGTGGGCTCGCCGCCCAGCACCATGTCCGCGCCAGACAGGCGGATCCCCGCCCGGGCATCCGCGTCCCCCTGGATAAGGAACAGACCACGCTGGGCGCCATACGCGAAGCTCTTTCCCACGTGGCCACCCACCCACATACCGGAGCTCGACATGGCCTTCAGAACCTGTACCTCGCCGCCCAGAGCGCACTTTCCCACCCCATCCTGTGCTCCACCCGATACGCGGATGCGGACGCCCTCGACGGTGAAGGCAGCGAGGCCCGATCCCGCGGCGGCACCGTCAGTGAAGTGGAGGTCGACGAGGGTGGTTGAGCTGCCCTCAGGGGCGGTGTGAGCAACTCTCTTAGACAGCGCGGTGTCGGTGTGCAGCCCGGTGCGCGCGCGGGCGATGACGCCGGCGAGGTCGGTACCGAGGTTACGGTCACGCGCCGTGAGGTCGCTCTCCTCCACGACGAGGACCGTTGCGGCCTCAAGGGCCGCGCTCGCGGCCTCGGGGGCACGGTTACGCGGGGGAGGGCTAAACGGGCGGAAGTAGCGCTCTCCGTTTTCGGGCGCACCGATCACGCGCTCGCGGGTCGGAGTGAGGAGTCCGTCGAGGTCCATCTCGGCGTGGTGGCTGACTTGCACGAGGCGATCGGCGTGTCCCACGAGGTCTTGGATGTTGGCGACCCCCATCTGGCCAGCGATGCGCTGCATCGCCAGTCCCATCTCGGTGAAGTAGCGAATGAGCGACTCGACGGCGGGCTCGTACACGCGCGGGACGAAGCGCTTCAGCCCGCGGTGGGTGGCCTCGTCTTCGTCCAGCTGGGTGGCGATTCCCACGTGACACGTGTCGAGTTGGCAGCCGCGGCAGATGGTGCACCCGATGGCGACCATCGACGCGGTTCCGTAGCCCAGCCGGTTGGCGCCCAGACAGATGAGCTTGATCGCGTCCGTCGCCGTCCGGAGTCCGCCGTCGGCCCAGAGCTCCACGCGATCGCGGATACCGGCTTCCACCAGCGCGTGGTGGGCAAGCACAGTGCCGATTTCGCAGGGGAGGCCCGCACGACGTAGGGCATGCAGGCGGGCGGCACCCGTTCCGCCGTCGAAACCCGAGAGGGTGATGACATCGGCCCCGGCCTTCGCGATCCCCATCGCGATGGTTCCGATCCCCGGAACGACAGGGACCTTGACGATCACCTTGGCGTAGGGGTTCGTCGTCTTGAGTTCGTCCACGAGCTGCGCGAGGTCTTCGATGGAGTACAGGTCGTGGTTGTTCGACGGACTGATGAGGTCGGACCCCACGCTGGCGTTACGGGCCGCCGCGATGGCCTCGGTGACCTTCGAGCCGGGAAGGTGGCCACCCTCGCCGGGCTTGGCACCCTGACCGATCTTGATCTCGATCCACTCGGACGAGTTGAGGCAGAGCGCCGAGATCCCGAACCGACCCGATGCGATCTGCACTCCGCGGTGCTTCGGATACTTGCCGTACATGTCCCGGATCTCACCGCCCTCACCGGTCATGGACAGCATGTCGGCGCGGAACGCGGCTTCGGCGTAGGCGCGGAAGGGAGTCTCACCCTGGCTTCCAAAGCTCATCGACGAGATGATGAACGGGAGGGAGTGCTCGCCCACGGTGTTCTTGACGCGGTCTTCGGAGATGCGGTCGCCCTCCGGCGCGAGTTGGATCCCGATGGCGTGGCGAAGGGCAACGGGCTGCTCGTCCTCCATCGTCTGACAGAGATCGTGGAACTCGTCGTACCCACGCTCGGAGTCGGCCATGCGGGCCAGCGCCTTCCAGACCTTCGGGTACATGCGGGGCAACTTCACGGTGGTGGCGTCCAGCTCACCAGCCCGGATTCGGCGGCCCTGCTCGGCGAGGACGTCGAGCCCCGCGAAGCCGAGACCACGGCCCTCAGAGGCGCAGAACCCGGGGATCCCGAGAACGTCGAGGAGCTCGGGTGCGATCCCGATCGCCGACACCAGACGTCCGTACCCGCGGATCTCGTGGATGCCGAGGGTCGAGAGCACCTTCTCGATGCCCTTCTGGAGCGCGTCGAGCAGGCGACCGGCGGCGGCCTCGGGCTCGGGCGATCCGTTGACGGCCTGCTCGACCATCGCGTACGGGCAAAGGGCGTCGGCACCGAAGCCCACGGCCACGACCACGTCATGCACGTTCCGGATGCCGGCGGACTCGAGGATGATGCTCACACGGCGACGCAGCGCCACCCCGTCCGCATCGGTGGCCTCGCGAAGGGCCTTGTCCACGGCCGCAACCGCGAGGTGGGGATCGCACACGCGTTGATCCGGAGTGGCGAGGCGATCCTCTAAAACGATGATCTCGGCACCGGCGGTGACGGCATCGACGGACGTCTCACACAGACGCTGGATGTGCTCATGCGTGGTGTGGTCGGTGGTGAAGGAGAGGGGGAGGCGCGCGTAGCGCTCGCTCCACGCGGCCTCCACATCCTCCATGATGGCCACGCCCTGGCCGGCGGCCACGCGACGAAGCTCGGGGAGGCTGATCTCGACGCCCGGGCGCATGGCCCCGAGGATGATCGGCATGCGCAGTTCGCAGCCTTGGGCCGCATCGATCGACACGCCCTCGATGGGTGGGCGGCGCCCCAGCACGACACGGGTGGAGAAGTGCTCGACCTCCCGCTCGCGATCGATCGCGGGGTTTGTGACCACCGCGACCGTCTCCTGGAGGTAGTCCGAGATTGGGAGAGGAACGGGGGAGAGGGGCCCGAGGGGGCCGTCCCAGCCGAGCGAGCCGATGGGCTCGGCGCCGCGGTCCGCATGAAACTGAATCTGCTGCTTGTCGCCGTTGAACCACCCGGTGGATGCCAGGAGTAGGTCGAGCGGGGTCTCGGGGATGTCGCTCCCGCCGGGATCGCTCCAAGGAATTGCGACGGGCTCGAGGCCTCCGGCCAGTCGGGCGCGGCCCTCGGCGTGGGGAAGTCCGCCACGGGCGCTGGCGCGGGCGTGGACCTCGCGTTGCACCTCGGGGTACGTGAGCACGTGCGGTGCGCCGGTCTCGCCACGCACGAGAGCGACCTTCTCACCGGGGGCCAGTGGCCGTGGGTCGGCTGTGAGTTCGTGGACGGGGACGATCCCCGGCTCGGACGAGGCCACGTACATCTCCGCCGTCTCCACCCACCAGAGCGGGCGCAGGCCGAGGGCGTCGACCGAGAACACCATCTCGTCGGCGGCACGGGTGGCGAGCGCCACGGGGCCTTGGGCGTACGGGCCCCATGCCTCGCGGTAGTGGACGTAGAGATCCTGGAGATCGGACGGCAGGCGGTGCACCTCTCCCAGGATCGGCGGGAAGGCGAACTCCACGGCTTCAAGGAGGGACAGGCCCTTTTCGAAAATCAGGCCCTCCAGCAGGCGGTTGAGGTCCTGAGAGTCGGACCCGTCGCGCGTGATGGGCAACCCGAGTTGGCGGCACTGTTCGCGCAGTTGCGCGATGGTGTTGATCTCGCCGTTGTGGCCGAGGATGGCGAAGGGCTGTACGCGGCTGAACGTGGGGTACGTGTTCGTGGAGTACCGGTTGTGCGCGATGACGCGGGAGGACCCGAACGACGGATCGGCGAGCTCGGGGTAGAACGCCGACAGAACGATCGGCTGGCCGAGAACTTTGTACACGCAGTCGTTGGCCGAGAACGAGGCGACATGGCAGGTGAGGTCCCGCTCCACGGCGATCATGGCGCGGTAGCAGTCGCGCGATGCCGTCGCGGCATCTCCGGCCAGCAGTGCGAGTTGCCAGAAGACCGGGGGGTTCTCGGCGGCGCGTGGACCGAGGGCGGTGCGATTGGTATCGCCCTCGCGACTCAGCATCACCTCGAACCCGTGCCGGTGCACGATGTCGATGAGGCTCGGGAGTTCGTGATCGGCCTCCTGTTCCCCCTCGAAGAACACGTGGGCGACGACGAAGCGGGGGTCGTGCGCTAGGGCGGCGTCGAGGCCCGCGGCCAACAGCCGTGCGGCCCAGAGCGTGCGCGGGATGTCCACCTGCAGGCCCGAGCCGTCACCCTCGCCGTCAACGCTGCCCGACCGGTGAACCATCATGTCGAGGGCACCGAGCGCGCGTTCGATGACGGCGTGCGTCGGCTCTCCGTCCTTCGTCGCGAACGCCGCGAGGGCGCACGCGTCGTGCTCGATGAGCTCCGGCAGGCCGGGGGGAGGGGTCGTCGCGAACGGCGCCGGCGTCGTCGTCAAGTGAGGCCTCTAAGGTCGGTGGATCGTGCCCAGAGCGGGCCGGTAAGACGCGAGATGCTACCGGTCATCGGAGATCGTCCGGTGGCGTAAGCGAATGGGTATAGAAGCCGTCCGCGTGCCCCGTGTCAACGGGTGCGATACCCCTGCCTCGGGGTACCATGCTCCGCGTGTCCGGCGACCCCCACGAACCGACGAATGAGGAACTCCGGTGTCACTGGCATCCGGGGGTCCCAACGCTTGTCTCGTGCTCCGCCTGCGACCGACCGATCTGTTCCGATTGCGGTCGTCCGACGGCCGTGGGAATGAGGTGCCCGGACTGTGGTGGGGGGTCGCCACCGGGGGTAAATCGAGCGCGTTCCCGGGGCCTGACCGCGGCGCTGCGTACCGGCGGGCCCCCCCTCACGTCGGGGATCATCGGGCTGTGCGTGCTGCTTGCACTTGTCGCGCTGGTGCAGGGGGCCGGATTCTCGGGCACGCAGACGGCCCAGATCGCGATCGACTTCGGCCTCTTCGGTCCGTTCGTCGCGGACGGCCAGTGGTACCGAATCATCACCTCGGCATTCGTTCATGCCGGGTTGATCCACCTGCTGTTCAACATGATCGTGCTCTGGTGGCTCGGCGGCGCGCTCGAACGGTACGCCGGATCGCTGCGCACGGGCACCATCTACTTCTCAAGTGTGGTCTGGGGATCCGCAGGGGCGCTGCTCCTCCATTCGGAGGCCCTGACCGTGGGCGCATCGGGGGGTGTCTATGGCCTCATGGCCGCCCTCCTTGTGATGGAGCGCCAGCAGGGGGTGGCACTGCTCGGGTCGAGTGTCGGAATCCTCCTGTTGCTCAACCTTGGGATCACATTCATCCTGCCGGGGATCTCAATCGGCGGCCACCTCGGCGGAATCGTGGGGGGTTTCCTAGCAGCGTTTGTTCTCTCGGGGGTGGGGCGCTCGCACATGGCCCACGGGCGCCTCGCCCCGGCCGTCCTCATTGGCCTCACGGGCGTCGTCGTCCTTGGGTCCGCGCTGGCGGTGGTCTGGGCCTAGGTGGCGGGGAGGAGGCGGTGCGCCTCTTCGATGAGGGCGGCCGTGAGATCGACGGCGGCGTCGATGTCGTCCGGGTGACATGCCTCGACGCTCGAATGGCCGTAGCGGATGGGGATCGAGATGCACCCGGCGATGGACCCGTGGCCCGACATCTGAAGGCTGGCCGTGTCGGTGCCGCCCGTACCCGACACGTGAAACTGGTGGGGGATGTCGCGCTCCTCGGCCAGCGCCACGAGCAACTGGATGAGGCCCGGGTGGCCGATGGCGCTGGCATCCATCACGCGGATTGCCGCTCCCTGACCAAGCCGCGTGGTGGGGCCGCTCGCCGGGGTACCGGGTCCGTCGTCGGCCGGGCACGTGTCGATGGCCACGGCGATGTCGGGGGCGATCCGATGCGCTGCTGTGCGTGCGCCGCGCAGCCCCACCTCCTCCTGGGCCGTGGCCGTGGCGTGGACCTCCATGCGGGAGGGGCCGGCCGCGCGGAGGCCCTCAAGCATGACGTAGATGCCCACACGGTCGTCGAGTGCTTTCCCCGTGACGATGTCGCCGATCTGCACGAGGTCCCGGATGCGTGTTGCCACATCGCCGGGGCGCACGAGTTCCTGCGCTCGGTCACCGGCCAGCCCCAGATCGATGGAGAGGTCGTTCATCGTGGGGGCCTTCGTCCGGGCGGCGTCGTCGAGAAGGTGAATCGGCGTGGTGCCCACGATCCCCACGAGGTCTTCGCGCCCGTGCACGAGTACCCGCTGGCCCACGAGGGTGCGGGGGTCCCAACCGCCCAGCGGGATCATCTTGAGGTACCCGCGGTCGTCCACGTGCGTGATCATCAGGCCGATCTCGTCCATGTGGGCCGCGAGCATGAGGCGGCCTAGAGGGTTGCCCTCCGACGCACGCACGCCGTCGAGGCACCCCATGGTGTCGTCATCCACCCGGTCGGTGAGGCCCTCCAGTCGGGCGCGCACGACGGTTCGCACGCGGTCCTCGTGGCCCGGGGGGCCGGACACCTCCGACAACTCGCGGAGGAGCGCGATGTCCATCAGGTGCGGGTGGTGGTGTTACGCGTGCCGACCGGGCCGTCGCGGAACGGATCCGTGATTCCCCAGAGGGCCAGATTCGCGGCGATCAGGGTGACGGTGCCCGGGATTAGCCAGATGCCGCCCGATGCGAGGAACCCGCCGCATCCGCCGACGTACATGAGGGCGCTGCCCAGGCCGGGCGATCGGCGCACCACCACGACGCCGCCCACGGTAATGAGGGCCATGAGCACCGTGATCGCGGCCCCCCAGCCGCCGCTGCGGGGCGAGAACATCTCGAAGACGCCACCGAACGACGTGACGCCGAGTGCGACGACCATGGCGAGGACGCTGAGCACGGCACCGACGACACCGAGCACGAAACACACCTGACGAAGGCGCACCTGCCGGGCCGGGGTGGGGTCGTCGGTGCTCACGTGCAGTCGAGGACGAGTTTGCCGAAGTGAAGGCCGGCCTCTTCCCGCTCGTGGGCCGCAGCGGCATCGGCGAGGGGGCGGACGCTGTCGATGACGGGCGTCCAGGACTGGGTCGCGAGGGCAGCGAGCATCTGGCGGAACTCCACCGGGCTGCCCATCGTGGTGCCGAGCACGCCGACCTGACCCATCGTCACCGCCCGAACGCCCAGTTCGACCGTCGCGCCGCCCGTTCCTCCGAACACCACCACGCGTCCCCCGGGGGCACACGCGGCGATGCTGCCCGCCCACGTGGACCCGACCGAGTCGATGACGACGTCCACGCCACCGCCGTTGGCCTCCCGAACGGCAGCGGGCCAGTCGTCACCGGTGGTCGCATAGTTGACGCCCACATCGGCGCCGAGGTCTCGGGCCATCTCCAGTTTCTCGTCGGATGACGACGTGACCACCACGCGACACCCGGCGGCCTTGGCCAGGCGGAGTGCGAACGTGGCGACGCCACCGCCGATGCCGATGACCAGCACGGTCTCGCCCGGCAGTACGCGCGCGCGGGTTATGAGCGCCCGCCATGCGGTAAGGCCGGCGAGGGGCAATGCCGCCGCCTCGTGCCAACTGAGGCGGGAGGGCTTGGGGACGGCGTTCTCGGCGGGGATACGAATCATCTCGGCGTAGGTACCCTGATCCGGTCCGCCGAGGATGCGGAAGCCGGGGCCAGGGGCGCGCGGGTCGTCGCCCCACGCGAGTGACGGGAGAATGACGACCTCGTCGCCCTCGTTCACGCCCATGACCCCGGGACCCACCGACCACACCACACCGGCGCCGTCCGATCCGGGCGTGAGGGGAAGCGGCACCTTCGCCACACCCTTGCGCACGAAGACATCACGCCGGTTGAGCGCGGCCGCGCGGAGCGCCACCACGACCTCCCCCGGGCCGGGCACGGGGTCGGGGATGGTCTCGATGACGAGGACCTCGGGACCGCCTGCGTCATGCATCCTGATTGCTTGCAACGGGACTCCTCGCGCGGATCTCGGGAACGACCGGGGAGGTTAGTCGGCGGCCGCCGTGATCAGTCCGGCGCCCAGCCATCTGGTACCTGCGGGAGGGTGAGTGGGCTGTCATCCGTGTAACAGCGCAGCGTGGACGCGGCCATGGCGATCGCATCGGTCTGATCGACGAACGGAATGCCGGGCACGAGACCGAACGCGCCGGGCACGAGATCGAACGCGATGTGAATCGCGAGGGCTGGACCGGAGGTCTCGAGCATGGTCTCCCGGCGGCGATGCCCATCAGGACGCGCTGCGTGGGCGTCGGTGGGGTGCTACGTCCCGTGTCTGGGGGGCGGTCCCAACCATTGCACCCCCACGTCGTCGTGGTGCGTGCCCTACCGGTACGGTGGCGCCATGGCCACCGACGGACAGCCCTCACGCCCGCTCGCCATTGCGCTGGTGGTGCTCGCAGCCCTCGCGTTCATCGGGGTGCTGGCTGGTCTCGCAATCGGTCGCATGGATCTCGTGGGGATCTCCGCCGTGGCGCTCGTGGGTCTGTGGTTTGGCCTCAGGTGGATCCCGCGCGCAGGTCACCGGCGCTGATCACGCGCCACACCGCCACGGTGAGGGAGAAGACCATGACCACGAGACTCGCCAAGCACCACGGGCAGAGCGCGTGGATGAGGGCGATCTCGGCGTAGAGGAGCCAGAGCGAGAAGAGCAGGCCACCGATTCCCATGACGACGGCGAGCAGCCGTCCGGGGAATCCGGGGATGAACGCGGACGCCAGGATCAGTGCGTAGGTGATGAGTCCGAGGTAGGACAGCGACACGCCGAAGATTTCGGCATACCGCGATGACTGCACCGTGGCGCAGCCGCCGCCGATGATGCAAGTCGGGGTGCCCCCCGAGAACCGCTCGTACGACAGGTAGCCGGTGATTACCATCCCGATTACGGCCCCGACAGCCTGCGCGATGCGCAGGCGGGTGAGGATCAGCGCACGGCCTCGATCGCGCTGAGGATCGCCGCGGGCTCAACGGCGCCGGTGATCATTCTCGTGCCCCCGGGTCCCGTAATCATGAACGTGGGCGTGGCGTTCACATTGGCGGCCTTGGCACGGTCAGCGGCGGCGAAGACGGCTGTCCCGACGGCGTCCGTCGTGCGTGCGGTCGTCCAGGCCGCCACGTCGAGTCCGGGGACTGCGGCCGCGATGGCCGTGAGCAACTCCTCCGTGGCCCATCCCGAGTTCTCGGCGCCCTGGTTGGCGTAGAGGATCTCGGTGAAGGGCCACGCTTTGTTCTGCTGCGCCGCCGCCGCGATCGCGATGGCGGCCGTGGACGAGTCGGAGCCGATCAAGGTGAGAGGCTCGATGACGAGCGTGGCCGTGCCGTCCGTGACGGGCCCCGTGATGATGTCGGGGATGGTCCGGTCACTGGCGTTCTTGCACACCGGGCACTGGGGGTCGATGAATTCCGTCACGGTGACCGGAGCCCCTGGCGTGCCGATCGCGAAACCGGACTGCGGCAAGCTCTTGGTCAGTGCCACCGCGGTGTCCACGCCCGTCAGGGACGAGGCCGATGGCAAGTCGGACGAACTGCCGCCGGAGGCACTCATAACCACGAGTACCACCACGACGATGACGGCGATGAGGGACGCCCCGCTGATAGTCCATGCCCTACGTGACACCGGTTGCTCCTCGGCCTAGCCACCGCACGTGCGGTGGACCGGGATGAATGATCGCACTCGGGAGGGGATTTCGCCGTGCCGGTGGGTCAGTCGAGGTCGAACCCCATCTGGTCGTCGCTCGTTGATCGGTCGACGGATGGGGCGGGTACCTCGGTTACGGATGGGGCGGGTACCTCGGTCACGGGCGGGGCCGCCACCGCGGTCGCCGCCGCGTCTTGGGCCAATTGGTCGACGCGCTCGTTCATTTCGTGCCCGGCGTGTCCTCGCACGAGGCGCGGGGACACCGATGCGTGGCGTGCCATCTGGGTGAGGAGGCGTTCCCAGAGATCGCGATTGGCCACGGGCTTCTTGCCGGCGGTCCTCCAGTCCCGTCGCTGCCACGCGTCGAGCCAGTGGGCGCTGATCGCGAGGGCGACGTACGACGAGTCGGTCACCAACTCCACGGTGGACCCCGCCGGCGTGGCGGCGAGCCCCTCGATGACCGCCGTCAGCTCCATGCGGTTGTTAGTGCTGGGGACCTCGGTGCCGGTAAGCACCACCTCGGACCCGTCGTGCGCGACGACGATGGCGGCCCAGCCCCCCCGAGCGTCGGCCGTGCCGTTGCCCGAGCACGCGCCATCGGTGACGACCGTGACGGGATGTTGCGCGCGGTGGGTCATCGTGGCGCAGCATAGAGGGACGTTTCGACACGGAGCGTGCGCCCGATGCGTGTGCCGGATGCTTACCGTGCGGGCATGGGTGGTGGGGGGTACGCGACCGTTATTGCCGTAGTTCTCGTGGGTGCCCTCGTACCGATATCCGTCGCGGACGTGCGGTCACGCATCGTTCCCGATCCCATCGTGGTGCCGGCCATCGCACTCGCGATTCTCGCTGGGATGCTGATGGACGGTGGCCTGGGGTGGGGTGCCCCGGTCGGTGCGCTCGCCGGGGCGGGTGTTCTGCTGCTGCCCGCTCTCCTGCGTCCCGACGCGATGGGGATGGGCGACGTCAAACTGGCAGGCCTCATTGGCGCCTGCCTCGGGGTGACGGCGGGTATCGCCGCTATTGTCGTGGGGTTGGGAACGGGCGCCTGTTTCGGACTCGTACTCGCCCGGCGAGGCCGGGCGCGACCCCGCGACGTGTTCATACCGCTGGCCCCCTTCCTCGCGGTGGGCGCGTTGCTGGTGCTCTCCGTGACCGTCGTGTAATCGGCCCACGGGTCCGTCGGTCACCGTTACGCGCATGAGTCCGGTGCCGCCCCACAACCACGGTGTTTCGGCCCCGGGTGGGCACCGATTGAGTTCCCGACCAGTGGTGCGGTTGTTGCCTCCATCCCCTCGGACGCTGGTGGCCACGGGTGCTCCCACCGTCCCCGCGTGGGGGATTTCGGATGCGTGGGCGTTGGTGGGGTCGGGACGGGCCACCGGGTCGCACCCCGGTGTGACGCGCGAACCGCTGGCGGGGTAGAGACATGCGGCAGGGCACGTGGGAGCGGACCGGCCGACGCACCGCGACGGACAGGCTCCAGTGACCGGATGCGTCGGGCGGGTCACCGAACCGACCCCGCAGCCTGCAGGTAGACTCCGGCCCCAATGGCTCTCATCTACCGCACCGCCGGGGAGTCACACGGCCCGGCCCTCACCACGATCATCGAAGGCGTTCCCGCAGGCCTCCCGATCACCCCGGACGACATCGATACCGATCTTGCGCGTCGTCAATTGGGGTACGGCCGTGGTGGGCGTCAGAAGATCGAGACCGACCGCGTCGAGGTGACCGCTGGCATCCGCCATGGGCGAACGCTTGGGAGTCCCATGGCGCTCGTGGTGGCGAACCGGGACTTCGCCAACTGGTCGGAGGATCGCATGGCTATCTGGGAGCCGGCCACTGCGGTGGACCCCATCACGCTGCCCCGCCCGGGCCACGCCGACCTCGCGGGCATGCAGAAGTACGAAACGGATGACCTGCGCAACATCCTAGAGCGCGCGAGCGCCCGGGAGACCGCGGCCCGCGTGGCCGCCGGGGGCGTGGCCAAGGTTCTGCTGCGTCGCTACGGCATGGAGGTGCGGAGCCATGTCGTGGGGGTTGGTCCCGAGACGACCCCACGCCGCGACGATCTGGTGCTCGCCGACTTCGAGGGAGTGGATGACAGCCCGGTGCGGGCGCTCGATCCGGATGCGTCCGCCCGCATGCGTGCAGCCATCAAGGCGGCGGGCCGCGACAGTGACACCCTCGGCGGTATCTTCGAGGTGTGGGTGTTCGGATGCCTGCCGGGTCTCGGATCGCATGTCAGCGGCGAGACCCGACTCGATGGCCGCATCGGGCAGGCGGTGCTGGGCATTCAGGCCATCAAGGGGGTCGAGATCGGCGACGGTTTCGAACTCGGGCGTATCCGTGGCAGTACGGCCCACGATGAGATCTTCTGGAGTGAGGAGCGGGGATACTTCCGTAAGACCAACCGGGCGGGTGGCCTCGAGGGGGGGATGACCCACGGTGCCCCGCTGGTGGTGCGCGCGGTGATGAAGCCCATCTCCACCCTCAGCCGCCCACTGGCATCCGTAGATGTACACAGTAAGGAGGCCGTCTCGGCCTTCAAGGAACGTGCCGACATCTGCGCGGTTCCCGCCGCCGCCGTCATCGCCGAGGCCGTCATCGCGTTCGTTCTCGCGCAGGCGCTCATCGAGAAGTTTGGCGGCGATTCCATCGCATCACTCGACGCCGCGGTGGACCGCTACCGCGCGGTACTGGCTCGCTAGCGTGGCCACGGAGCGCTGGATCGCGCTCGCGGGGTACATGGGCGCGGGCAAGACCACGGTGGGGCGGATGACCGCCGACCTGCTGGGTGTGGAGTTCCTGGACGCCGACGATCTCGTGGAGGCCCACGCGCGCCAGCCCATCTCCGAGATCTTCGCGCAGCGGGGTGAACTGTGGTTCCGGCGCACCGAGGAGGATCTCATCCGCGAGCACCTCACGGCCGTGCCCGGCGTGCTCGCACTGGGCGGCGGAGCGCTCGGGAGTCCGCGTACGCGGGACCTGCTGGGGCGGGAGGCCTGGGTGGCATGGCTGCAGATCGCTCCCGAGGTGGCGTGGAATCGCGTGGGCGGCGCACCGGGGCGCCCTCTCGCGCTCGATCACGACCGGTTCGTCCGGCGCGCCGGGGAGCGCGAGCACGTGTACCGCGAGGCGGCCGACGTGATCCTCGACGGGTCCCGCGCGCCCGAGGATCTGGCGCGCATCCTGGCCGAGTGGTCCGGAGACGGCGGACCCGACCAGGATGTGGCCGGGTGAGCACGGTGCACAGGGACCCGGTCATCGTCGCTGCCATCGGAACGCGTGAGGTGCCCGTGTATCTCGGTGTCGGCATGCTCGACGCGGTGGGTGGGATTGTCTGCGCGCGCGGTGAGACGAGTGGCGTGTTCGTGGTGGTGGACGACGGTGTCATCGCCGCAGGTGAGAGGGTGGCCGAGTCGTGTCGGTCCGCCGACCTTCGGGTGACCGTGGCGGCGGTGGCGGCGGGCGAGGCGTCGAAGAGCCTCGGCGAGATCGAGCGGTTGGCCCGGGAGGCGGCCCAGGTCGGAATCCGCCGCCGCGACGTTGTGGTGGCCGTGGGGGGTGGGGTGGTCGGCGACCTCGCGGGTTTTCTCGCCGCCACGTACCAGCGCGGCGTACGGCTCGTCCAGGTACCCACCACGCTGCTCGCGATGGTGGACTCGTCCCTCGGTGGCAAGACCGGCGTGGACCTGCCGGAGGGCAAGAACTACGTGGGCGCCGTCTGGCAGCCCGAGGCCGTGGTCATGGATACGGGCGTGCTTCGCACCCTGTCTGCCCGCGAGTTGTCGTGCGGCTTCGCCGAGGTCGTGAAGTACGGACTGCTGGTGGGTGGCGACCTCATGGGAACCGTGGCGGCGTGGCCGTCCCTGCCCGGGCCGGATGCGGATCTTACCGACCTCATTCGCCGCTGCGCTGACGTGAAACTCGAGGTGGTGGCCGACGACGAGTTCGACCTCGGTCGCCGCGCGATCCTCAATCTGGGCCATACGGTGGGGCATGCCATCGAAGCGGCGGCCGGGTACGACCTGTACCACCACGGGGAAGCTATCTCTCTGGGTCTTCTCGCGGCACTTCGCATCAGCGAGCGTGTGCTGGGCCTCGATCCGGTGTGGCGCGAGCGGACGGCGGAGATCCTGGCCCGCCACGGCCTGCCCATCCATCTCGATCCGTCCGTGGGGGTCGCCGAGGTCATCGAGATCATGTCGCGTGACAAGAAGGCCGATGGACGTGCGCTGAACATGGTGTTGCTTCGCGCGCCCGGCGACGTCCTCTCCCACCAAAACCCCGATCCCGCCATCATCCGCGCGGCTGTGGAGGACCTGTCGTCGTGATTCGCATCGCATTGATCCACGGACCCAATTTGAACATGCTCGGCCGTCGGCCGTCGACCCACTACGGCACCCTGACCTTGCCCGAACTCGAGGCGCAGGTGCGGGCCTGGGGTGACGAGCGTGGTATGCAGGTGGGCACGTTCCAGACGAACTTCGAAGGTGCGTTCCTCGAGCACGTGCACGGACTCGCCGGGGCGGTGGACGGCGCCATCGTCAACCCCGGGGCGTGGACGCACTATCAGTGGTCCATCCGCGACGCGCTCGAGATAATGGGTGCGCCATTCGTGGAGGTGCACCTGTCCGATGTGGAGGCCCGCGAGGACCACCGCAAGGTCTCGGTGGTGCGCGACATCGCGTTGGCCGCGGTATGGGGCAAGGGGCCGGACGGATACCGCGAGGCCCTCGACATCCTGAAGGCGGATCTCACCGGTTGAGCAGCGACGCGCGTCAGGCGCGCCTCGAGGACGTGCTGGCCACGGAGGGGCTTGACGCCCTCCTAGTGACGGATCCCGTGAACGTGCGGTACCTCTCGGGGTTCGTGGGTTCGAACGGTGTGGTGGTCGCCGCGCCGGGTCGCTGGACGCTTCTCACCGACTCGCGGTACGCGGTATCGGCGCGGTCACAGGTCGGCGGAATGGACGTGATCATCGCCAGCCGTGACCTGATGGATCGTCTCGGAGATGCGGTGCCGCCGGGTCGTGTGGGTATCGAGGCCGAGACCGTGAGCGTCGCCCGACGCGATCGGCTGGCCGGGACCCTCACCCGTGCCGAACTGGTGCCCACCATCGGTGTGGTGGAGCGGCTGCGGGTGGTCAAGGATTCCGAGGAGCTGGACCTCATCCGTGAGGCCGCGCGCATCTCCGACCTCGCCCTGTCGCGTCTGATCGATGAGGGGTTCGCGGGGCGTACCGAGGCGCAGGTGGCCTGGGCGCTGGAGGGGTGGATGCGCGCTGCCGGTGCCGATGGTGCGAGCTTCGAGATCATCGTGGCCGGTGGTCCGCACGGCGCGCTCCCCCACGCCGTGCCCCGTCCCGAGGTCATCGGTACCGACACCCTCGTGGTGGTCGACATGGGCGCCCGGTACGCCGGATATGCGTCCGACTGCACCCGCACTCTCGCCACGGGTACGCTTTCGCCCCGGCTGGAGGAGACCTATACGGTGTGCTACGAGGCTCATCGGGCCGCTCTGGCAGCATGTCGGGCAGGGGTCCCCACCGGGGATCTTGATGCGGTGGCCCGCGGGGTCATCGCGGATGCAGGGCTCGGGGAGTACTTCGGGCACGGCCTCGGACACGGGGTGGGTCTGGAGATCCACGAGCGTCCGTGGCTTCGTCAGGGGGCCGAGGAGGTCCTTGCGACCGGGATGGTTGTCACAATCGAGCCGGGTATCTATCGGGAAGGGGTCGGCGGGGTACGAATTGAGGACCTCGTCATCGTCACCGACGATGGCTGCGAGGTACTCACACGTGTTCCCACCGACCTGATCACCACGACGGCATAGAGGAGATGGGTTGGGCGCCACCAGCAGCAACGATCTGAAGAACGGTTGGGTCCTCGACGTCGACGGCGACCTCGTCAGCGTCGTCTCGTTCCAGCACGTCAAGCCGGGGAAGGGCGGTGCGTTCGTGCGCACCAAGCTCAAGCGGCTCGGCAGCGGCGCGGTCCTCGACCGCACCTTCCGCGCGGGTGAGAAGCTCGAGCGGGTGACCACCGAGACCAAGACCATGCAGATGCTCTACGAGGACGGTGACCACATCGTGCTCATGGACACCGCGACCTACGAGCAGGTCAGCGTGCCCAAGGCGAACATCGACGCGCTCGACCTGATCGCGCTCACCAGCGAGGTGCAGGTGTTGTTCGTGCGCGACGCGCCGTTTCGCGTGGAGCCACCGACGTCGGTCGAACTTCTGGTCACCCAAACCGATCCCGGGGTGAAGGGGGACACCGTCTCCAACGTCACCAAGCCGGCCCTGCTCGAGACCGGGGCCACCGTCAGTGTCCCGCTGTTCGTCAACGAGGGTGATCGCATCAAGGTGGACACCCGCACTCGGGAGTACGTGAGTCGGGTATGACCTCTTCCGCCTCCGTGACCGGTATCGGGATGGTCGACGTGACCCTCCGCGACCTCGGAACGCCTCCGTGGGGATCACGGATCGCCCCGGACGACCTCGGCGCCGCGGCCGCGGCCCTCGCCCCCGTGGGCGCTCGGGTCATCGAAGTAATGGACCCCGCCGCCGCGCGTGCGTGCATGGACGGTCGTACCGAGAGCCCGCTCGACCGCCTGCGGGTGGTCGCACGCCACGCCCTCGGAGCCCCACTCGGCATCGTCGTCACCGGCCAGACACTCTTGGGCACGGTGCCCGTGGGTGCAGGGGTCGCGCGTCGCCTTATGGCCTCGGTTGCCGCCAGCGGCGGATCGCGGGTGCGTGCGTACGACGGGATGAACGACCCGGAGTCGTTGCGCGGTGTCGCCGAGGGCGCTGCCGAGGCCGGACTCGGGTTCGTGCCCACCCTTATGCTCGGCCCGGAGCCCGACTCCACGGATCCGCGGTGGCTCGAGGAGGCGATGGCCCTCATCGCCCTTCCGGGCACCGTGACACTCTGCGTCTCGGACCTCGGGGGAAACCTCACACCCATGCGTATGGGTGCCTTTATCAGTTCGCTGGTCGCGGCGAGCAGTGTCCCGGTGGAGGTGTCGCTGCGCGCGACCGGTGGTCTCGCATCGATGTCGGCGCTGTCGGCCGCTCTCGCAGGCGCCGATGCCATCCATGCGTCAGTGGGCGCTGCGGCCCTCGTGGCGGGTCGTCCGTCGGCCGAGGCGCTCGATGTGGCACTGCACGGCGGTGACCGCGAGTTTCAGGTGGATGTGTCCGCGTTGGAGGAGGCCGGGCGCATCATCTGGCCGCTGGTGGCCCAGGAGCGGGTCCGCCGCGCCGCCGAACTGACGGGCGGACCGCAACTTCAACTCCCGCCCGACCTCGCGGCGGGCCTCATGGCCCGCCTCGCCCGTCAGGGGCTCACGGGGAAGGTGCACGAGGCCGCCGAGGAGTGCGCGGCCGTGTCGCGCGATCTCGGCGGTGTGACCCTGGCGCCACCCCTCGGCGAAGACCTCGTGACACAGGCTGGGCAGCACATCGTGGACGGCGTGCGCTGGCGGGAGATGTCACGGACTCTGGCCGACATCGCGCTCGGCAACCGCGGTCGTCACCGCGGACCGGTGAGCGCCGAGGCGCTGGCCGTGGCCCGTGGCGCGGGCGGTACGGGTCCCGTTCCGGACCTCGACGAGGTGCTTGCCGCCGCGCCGCCGGACGTCTCCGAGGAAGACGCCCTCATCCTCGCGCAGTTCCCGGTGGCGGGTGCGCGCCTCATCGATCGTCGTCGTTCGCTCGGGGCGGAGGAGGCGGGTGACGACGGTATCGCCATCGACCGCGGCCTCATCGAGACCCTCGTGCAGGTGGTGGAGGGTGCGGGCCACAGCGAGGTGGTGGTGGAGATCGGCGGCGCGCGGGTGACCGTGCGCCCGGTTCAGGCGGCCGGTGGACCGGCGTCCACGGGGCCGACGGTCCCGGCCGACGACGGGATCCGTGTGGAGAGTCCGATGGTGGGCACCTTCTACTCGTCGCCCAGCCCCGACGCGGATCCGTTCGTGGCCGTGGGGGATCGCGTGGTGCAGGGGCAAGTGCTCTGCATCATTGAGGCCATGAAGATCTTCAACGAGATCACGGCTGAGCGAGCGGGCACCGTCCGCGAGATCACGGTGCAGAACTCCGAGCCCGTGGAGTTCGGCCAGGCCCTCTTCATCCTCACGCCGTGAAGTTGCTGGTGGCCAACCGAGGCGAGATCGCCGTCCGGATCATCCGCACGGCACGTGAACTCGGTATCCCCACCGTGGCGGTGTACTCCACGGCCGACGCGCACAGCGTGGCCGTGGAGATGGCCGACGAGGCCGTCTGTATCGGCCCGCCGGCGGCCCGTGACTCGTACCTCGACATCCGGAACGTGATCGGCGCCGCCGAGGTGACCGGGTGCGACGCCGTGCATCCCGGGTACGGGTTCCTCGCCGAGAACGCCGAGTTCGCCACCGAGTGTGCCCGAAACGGCATCCGGTTCGTGGGTCCCGCCCCCGCCGTGATGCAGCGCATGGGGGACAAGATCGAGGCCAAGCGGGCGGCCACCCACGCCGGGCTGCCGGTTCTCGGGGGATCGGATGGCCCCGTCTCGGATGTCGCCATCGCCCGTGCCGCAGCGTCGGCCGCCGGGTACCCCATCCTGCTGAAGGCGTCCGCGGGCGGTGGGGGGCGTGGCATGCGCCGTGTGGATTCGCCCAACGAGTTGGACGCGGCGTTCGCGACGGCGTCCATGGAAGCTCTTGCCGCGTTCGGTGATGGGTCGCTCTACGTGGAGAAGCTTCTGGAGGGCGCACGGCACGTGGAGGTGCAGGTGCTGGCCGACGGCTTCGGCGGCGTGCTCATCTGCGGGGACCGCGAGTGCTCGATTCAACGCCGCCACCAGAAGGTGGTTGAGGAGGGACCGGCACCTAACCTGCTCGACTCCACGCGTGACGGGCTGCACACGGCCGCTGAGCAGGCCTGTCGCGCCTGGGACTACACATCGGCCGGAACACTCGAGTTCCTGGTCGATGCCGCGGGCGATTTCTACTTCCTCGAACTCAACGCCCGGCTCCAAGTGGAGCATCCGGTCACCGAACTGGTCAGCGGGCTCGACATCGTGGCCGAGCAACTCCGCGTCGCCGACGGCCAGGTTCTCTCGCACACCGGGCGCATCGACCCCTACGGGCACGCCATCGAGTGCCGCGTGAATGCTGAGGACCCGGCGTTCGACTTCCGCCCGGCCGCGGGTCGCCTCGGCGAGTTTCGCTTGGCCTCGGGTCCCGGGGTGCGGGTGGACACGTTCTGCCGCGCGGGTGGCTACGTGTCGCCGTACTACGACTCGCTCCTCGCGAAACTCTGCGTGTGGGCTCCCGATCGCCCGCGTGCCGTGGCGCGTATGCGTCGGGCTCTTGACGAGACCGTGGTGACGGGCGTCCCGACCACACTGCCACTACTCGCCGAGATCTCGCGTGATCCGGTGTTCGGGTCGGGTAGCTACACCACGGCCTTCTTGGTGGAGCGGGCCGAGTTCCTCCCGTCGCTCGGTGGCGGCGCGGCCCAGTGACGCCCGCGATCTCCCGCCGAGAGGCCCGCCGTCAGGCCGTGATCCTCCTGTACCAGCGTGACGTCACCGGACTGCCGGTGCCGGAACTGGCGGCGAATGCGCTTCGCAGTGGGGAGTTCGCGGGCGATCCGTGGACGGACGACGTCGTGAGTGCCGTGGATACGGGTCGTGACGACATCGACCGGCGCATCAGCGCGGCCGCCACGGGGTGGACCACGGATCGCATTGCCCCGTTGGAGCGAAACATCCTGCGTGTGGCCACCCTCGAGATCGTGCGTGCCGAGGTGCCGGTGGCCGTGGCCATCGACGAGGCGGTGGAGATGGCGAAGAAGTGGTGCGGCGCCGAGACCCCCGCGTTCGTCAACGGCGTGCTGGGTCGGGTGGCGCGGGACGCAGGCGAGGCAGCGGCATGACCGCCCGCGCCGATCTCGTGCGCGCAACCGTGCAGCTCGGCGAACTTGCCAGGCTCATCGGTGAGGCCACCGACCGTCCGGTGACCGAGGTGGAGAAGTTGGCCCGACAGGCCGCGGAGATCTCCGCGGCCGTGATGGAGATCATCCCCCGAGCGATCGCCGAGGCCGAGGACGAGGCGCGTGGCGGTGCGGTCGCATCCGATGTTCCGGATGATTCTCAGTCGGACGTTTTCGCGGACGACCAGTCGGAGCCGTCGCCCGGCGCCTGACGGTGCCAGTGTGGTGACAGCGGCACCCCCACACGCCTTCGCTGGGCACGGCGACCGGGACGATGTCCACCACGTCCCCCCGGGGTGCATGGCTCTGGTTCGGGTGAGTGAACCGGCGGGGGGGCACGCACCACTTCCGTTCACGCCGACTACGTGCGCACGGACCTCCGTCGTAGTCAGGTAATCGTGGTCGGTTCCCACCCGGAGTGATGACGTGCTCGCCGTCCGGGCGACGGGCCAGCGGTTGTCCGATTCGCCCCCCGTGGCGGCACTGGTCCATGACGACGGTTGTGACGCGGACGGAGCGGAGGTGATCGTACGACGGGGGCGGTCTTCGATACCGAGCCCTTCGGTCCGCACGGCCGGGGGCGGCGGGACGATGCGCCCTACAATCGCAGGAGTGACGAATCCCTCAGTTCCCTATCCGATCCTCGCCAGCCTCGACGGCCCCGCGGCGCTTCACGACATGGACGACGTCGAGCGCGCGGCCCTCGCGGAGGAGATGCGGAGGGCGATCATCGCCACTGTGTCGCGCACGGGGGGTCATCTGGGATCGAGCCTCGGGGCCATCGAGCTCACCATCGCGCTGCATTCGGAGCTCCAGTCGCCCCGCGACCGAATCCTGTGGGACGTCGGCCATCAGGCGTACGGCCACAAACTGTTGACCGGTCGGCTCGGCGAGTTCGCGACCCTCCGCCAGCACCACGGCCTGTCGGGTTTCCTTCGCCGTGAGGAGAGCGAGCACGACGTCATGGGGGCCGGGCACGCCAGTACGAGCATCTCGTACGCAGTGGGCCTTGCGGAGGCGATGCGTGTGGCCGGACGCCGCGACCGCCGCATCGTGGCGGTCATCGGTGACGGTGCGATGACCGGCGGTATGGCCTACGAGGCCCTCAACCACGCCGGACACCTGCAGTCCCCGCTCACCGTGGTGCTCAACGACAACGGGATGAGTATCTCCCAGAACGTGGGCGCCGTCGCCGGGATGCTGCAACGGGCGCGTCTCGACCCCATGTTCACACGGGTACGCCACGAGATCGAGCGCGGGCTGGGCCACGTTCCGGGCATCATTCATCTCGGGGCGTCCCTCTCTAACGCCACCAAGGCGCTATTCGTACCGGGACAGTTGTTCGAGGCGTTGGGGTTCATGTATCTGGGGCCGATCGACGGTCACGACATCCCCGCCCTGCGCACGGCCATCAAGCGCACGGGGGACATCAATCGACCGGTTTTCCTCCACGTGCACACCCAGAAGGGGCGCGGATACGGACCGGCGGAGGAGGACGGTGAAGCCATGCACGGCTCGGGCCCCTTCGCCGCGGACAGTGGTCGGGCGGCGAGGCCATCCGTCGCCCCGTCGTTGTCGTACACCGAGGTCTTCGGACGTGCCCTTGTCGCCGAAGCCGATAATGACCCGCGGGTGGTGGGAATCACGGCGGCCATGCTCAAGGGTACGGGCCTGAACCACATGCTCGACCGGTTCCCCGAGCGCACATACGACGTGGGCATTGCCGAGCAGCATGGGGTCGTGTTCGCCGCGGGCCTGGCCATCGCGGGGTATCGCCCGGTGTGTGCCGTGTACTCGACGTTCCTCCAGCGCGCCTTCGACCCCATCATCCACGACGTCGCCCTGCAGGGGCTTCCCGTGGTGTTCGCCATCGACCGCGGTGGCCTAGTGGGTGACGACGGCCCCACGCACCATGGCTGCTTCGACATTGCGTACCTGAGGCCCATCCCGGGGATGACGGTGATGGCGCCGATGGACGAGGCCGAACTGGTGCACATGCTCCACACGGCGCTTCGACTGGATGGCCCCTCGGCGTTTCGTTACCCGCGCGGCAGTGGCACCGGCGTACCCCTCCCAGAGGTTCCGGAGGTGCTTACCGTGGGCAAGGGTGTCATCTTGGAGGAGGGGGCACAGGTCGCGCTGGTGGGCTACGGGTACGGGGTTCAGGTAGCACAGGAAGCGGCCGCAATCGTGTCGGAGAGTCTCGGTGTGCGACCCACCGTGGTGAACGCACGGTTCGTCAAGCCGATTGATGAGGATCTGCTCCGCGACATCGCATCGCGCCATGACGTGATCGTCACCATCGAGGATCACGCGCTCGAGGGCGGGTTCGGGAGTGCGGTGCGCGAGGTCATCGGTGATGGCCCGGCGCGGATCGAGTCCGTCGGGCTCCCCGACCGTTTCATCTCGCACGGCCGACGCGAGATCCTGCTCGCCGAGGCGGGTGTGACCGCCGCAGCCACGGCGGCGGCTGCCCTGGCGGCCCTGTCGGACCTGTCCCCCCGCTGAGTGGCCCGGCCGCGTGGGTACCGGCGGAACGGATCCGGTGACCGCCAGCGTGGGTGTCGCGACTAGCATTCCGTCCGTGCCCCGGCAGCGACTTGACGCCGTCCTCGTAGATCGGGGGCTGTTCCCCACTCGCGCCCGGGCCCACGCGGCCGTAATGGCCGGACGGGTGCGCGTGAATGGTGACCCACGAGTGAAGCCGGGCCAACCGGTTGCGCCCGACGTCGTTCTCGATGTGGACGCCGGACCGGCATTCGTGTCGCGCGGAGGTCTCAAACTCGACCATGCACTGGAGTCTCTCGCCGTGGATGTGACCGGCGTGCTCGCGATCGATGTGGGCGCGTCCACGGGTGGGTTCACCGACGTTTTGCTGCGCCGGGGCGCCGCGTCGGTGGTTGCGGTGGACGTGGGGTATGGACAGTTGGCGTGGGCGCTGCGCGAGGATCCCCGCGTGCACGTGATGGATCGCACCAACGCTCGGGCACTCAGTCCTGCCGCGCTGCCGTGGACCCCCGACCTCGCAGTGATGGATGTGTCGTTTATCTCGTTGGCACAGGTGTGGCCGGCGGTGGCGCGGTGCCTCGCCCCGGCGTACCGTGCCCTCGTTATGGTGAAGCCACAGTTCGAGGTGGGGCGGGACAAGGTGGGATCCGGCGTTGTCCGTGACCCGGGCCTCCGCCACGACGCGGTGATGGGTGTGACCCGGGCCATCATCGAGAGCGGTGGGAGCGTGGCGGGCGCCGCTGACAGCGGGACCCCCGGTCCCAAGGGCAATCGGGAGATCTTCCTGTTGGTGCACGGTCCCGGTCGGGACCACCCGGATGTGGATGTGGACGCCATCGTGGCCGCTGCCGTGGCGGAGGGGGCCGAGTGACGCCCCCGCACCGTCCGATCTCGGAGCAGGCGGGGGTGCGCGCCGAGCGCGTGCTCATCCTCACCCATGGCGCGGCGGAGGTGACGGAGGGAGTCATGCCCACGCTGCTCTCGATCATCGACACGGAGGGAGTGCAGGCGGTCGCTACCGCCGAGGAGGTGGCCAAGCACCCGGTGCTCGCGCGCCACCCCGTCATCGGGGTGGACGATCTGCGACCCGGCGGGGTCGACCTCGTGATGGTGCTGGGTGGTGACGGGAGCATGTTGCGCGCTCTCTCGCGCGCCGCCGCCACGGGTGCACCCGTGATCGGCATCAACTACGGACGGGTCGGATTCCTCGCCACCATTGAGCAGTCTGATCTCGAAAGCGGCGTCCGACGCGCCATCGCCGGCAACTACGTGACGCTCGGGCTCCCGTCGCTTCGCGCCGACTGGAGCGACGGAACGATCCAAGCCGTCAACGACCTCGCGTTCCTGCGTGGGGGTGAATCGCGTCTCGCCGACCTCTCATACTCGGTGTCGGGCGAGCCGGTGGCCACCGTCCGCTGTGACGGGCTTATCTGCTCGACACCGGTCGGGTCCACCGCGTACAACCTCGCCGCGGGCGGTCCGACCGTCAGCTGGAAGGTCAAGTGCTTCGTGGTGTCGTTTATCGCGGCGCATCACTTGGACACCCGTCCGCTGGTCATCGCGCCCGAGGAGACGATGGTGGTCACCAACTCGGCCATCGTGGGCGACTGCGACCTGTTGGCCGATGGCGTGCGTATCGCCCAACTCCCGCCCGGTCGCTCTATCACCGTGAGCCTCAGCGGGAACCAAGTGCACCTCGCGATCTTCCCCGAGTCGTCGTTCTTCCGGAGGTATCGGGAGAAGTTCGGGCGCTCGTGACGTTGGGGTCACCGCCCGCGTGATCCGGTCGATCGAGATCCGCGACCTCGTGGTGATCGAGCGCGCCCACATCGAGCCCGTAAACGGGCTTACGGCCATCACCGGTGAGACCGGCGCGGGAAAGACGGTTGTGGCGCAGGCGCTCGGACTGTTGGCCGGTGGTGCCGTCGATCCTACGATGGTGAGGCCGGGGGCGAAGCACGCCCTTGTGCAGGCGACAATTGAGATTCCCAACGGATTCTGGGAGTCGCTCGACCCGGACGATCCCGCCCTGCAGGTGCGCGACCTGGCCGATGACGACACCGAGGTAGTGGTGGCGCGTCGCGTTCCGGCCGAGGGGCGTGCGCGAGCGCTCGTGGATGGCCAAGTGGCCTCACGTGACAGCGTGGCCGCCTTCGTGGGCGCTCTGGTGCGGTTCTCGGGCCAGGGCGAACAGCGGCGTCTCGTCGGGGCTACGGCCCAGATGGCCGTTCTCGATGCTTTCGCGGGATCCCGGGCGACGGGACTGGCGATGACGGTCACCACCATGCGGCGGCGCCTCGCGGTACTGGCCCGACAGGTGGCGGACGCGCGGACTGCGCGTCACAGTGCGGCGCAGCAGCGCGACGCCATGGAGACGCTCCTCGCCGACGTGGACGCTGTCGCCCCGGACCCGCTGGACGAGGCCGCGATCCGGTCCGAGCGCGGCCGACTGGTGCACGCCGAGCGCCTCGCGGAGGCAACGGCGACGGCGATCGCCCTGCTCGGGAACGACGGGACCGGGGCGCTCGACGCCACGGGCAACGCGATCCGGGCCGTCGGGCAGGCGGCGGAGTTCGACCCGGCCCTTCGGGAACCGCTCGCCGATCTCGTCGTTGCTGAGGCGGCGCTGCAGGAGGCCCTCATCGGCGTCCGTCGTTACGCGGAGGACCTCGGGGCCGAGCCCGGCCGCTTGGAATGGATCGAGCAGCGGCTCGATCGGTACGAGACGTTGTTCCGCCGCTACGGCCCGGGCACGGAGGCCGTTATCGCTCGCGCCGATGAGGCCCGCGCCGCGCTCGACGCGCTGGCCACCGGGGAGTCGGATGACGACGCGCTCGTTGCCGAGCGCGACGGCCTGCTGGCGGATGCGCGGGCCGCCGTGGCCGAACTCACCGTCATCCGGCGGGAGGCCGGTCCACGGCTGGCGGCCGCTGTGGAGGCCGAACTCCGCGATCTGGCGATGGCGGGAGCCACCCTGCGGGTGGAGATCACGATCGACGATTCGGAGGTCCCCGCCGACCGCGTCGTGTTTGTCATGCGGGCCAACCCGGGGCTTCCCGAGACTCCGCTGGCAGGTGCCGTGTCGGGCGGCGAACTTTCGCGCGTGCTGCTGGCACTGCATACGGTGGCCGCCGCCGCGGAGCCGGGTGTGGCGTGGGTCTTCGACGAGGTGGACGCGGGCATCGGCGGTGTGACCGCCGGGACGGTGGGCCGGAAACTTGCCGACCTCGCCCTCGGTCGTCAGGTGGTGGTCATCACACATCTCCCGCAGGTCGCGGCGGCTGCCCGCCGGCACTATCGCCTGGTGAAGGGCATGGCCGATGATGGGCGGGCCGTTACCACCATCGAGCCGGTCGAGGGCACGGCGCTGGTGGACGAGATCTGCCGGATGCTGGGGGCGTTACCGGGCGATGTCGCGGCACGGGGTCATGCCGAGGAGATGCTGGCTCACCACGGCGGCCCGGACCCGGTCGGCGGACGCCGGTGAGAGGGGTATGCTGACCTCCCGTACGGTGAGCGTGGTCGGGGAGGCCGGTCGGGTGAATGAGCATGGTGAGCGTTACGTCTTCGTGACGGGCGGTGTGGTGTCCGGCCTTGGCAAGGGCATCACGGCGGCATCCCTCGGCACCCTCCTGAAGGCCCGGGGGTACAAGGTGTCGCTGCAGAAGTGCGATCCGTACCTGAACGTGGATCCCGGCACCATGAGTCCGTTCCAGCACGGCGAGGTGTTCGTGACCGAGGACGGTGCCGAGACCGACCTCGATCTGGGTCACTACGAGCGCTTCACCGACGAGGCGCTCACACGCACGTCCAACATCACGACGGGTGTCGTGTACGACGCGGTCATCCGCCGGGAGCGCCGAGGAGACTTCCTCGGCGCCACGGTTCAGGTCATCCCGCACATCACCAACGAGATCAAGGACCGCATCCGTCAGGCCGCGACGTCGTCCAACGCCGATGTGGTGATCGTGGAGATCGGCGGCACGGTGGGTGACATCGAGTCGCTGCCCTTCCTTGAAGCTATTCGCCAGATGCGTAACGAGCACGGGCGTGACAAGGTGGCATTCGTGCACGTGACGCTCGTGCCCTATCTCGGGGTGGCGGGTGAGCTCAAGACCAAGACCACCCAGCACTCGGTGAACGAACTCCGCCGTATCGGCATCGAGCCCGACGTGCTGGTCCTCCGCTCCGATCGTCCTCTCGGTTCGGACCTGCGCGAGAAGATCGCCCTGTACGGCGGTATCCCGACGCAGGCCGTCATCTCGGCCGAGGACGCATCCGACATCTACATGGTGCCCCTGGCCATGGAGGCGGAGGGCCTTGACCGCGTGGTGTGCGAACGGCTCGGGCTGCCGGTCCACGACGCCGACCTCACCGACTGGCGTGCCCTCGTGGAGCGCCTTCACAGCACCACTGGAACGGTCCGCATCGCACTGGTCGGTAAGTACGTGCAGCTGCATGACGCGTATCTGTCGGTGGCCGAGGCCCTCAAGCACGGAGGGCTTGCGAACGGCGTTGACGTCGAGATCGACTGGGTGGATGCCGACGCGATCGATCTGGCTGAGCGTGTGCGGGCCGCGGACGGGGTTCTGGTGCCCGGCGGCTTCGGTGGCCGGGGCGTGGAGGGGAAAATCGAGGCCACTCGGATCGCGCGCGAGGAGTGCATTCCGTTCTTCGGCATCTGCCTCGGCATGCAGATCGCGATCATCGAGTTCGCCCGGAACGTGGCGGGCATGTACGGGGCCAACTCCACCGAGTTCGACCTCGAGACTCCGTACCCGGTCATCGATCTGCTCCCGGAACAGCGCCAGATCGAGGAACGGGGGGGGACGATGCGTCTGGGCGCCGATCCCGTGGCGCTCGTCGTGGGTACTCGCCTCCGCCGCCTCTACGGTGACGTGGACATCATTCAGGAGCGCCACCGCCATCGCTACGAGGTGAACCCCGTGCTGCGCTCGGTGCTGGAGGGACGGGGTCTCGTTACCTGTGGCTCCTCGCCCGACGGCCGCCTAGTCGAATGCATCGAACTCCCCGACCACCCGTTCTTCGTGGCCAGCCAATACCACCCGGAGTTCAAGAGTCGGCCCACGCGACCACACCCGCTCTTTCAAGCGTTCGTAGAGGCCGCCGCCGTACGCATGGGCGCGGGCGATGGCAGCGGGAGCGACCAGGTCGCCACCACAACCGCGTGACGGAGGGCCTGTCGGACCTCACCCGGCTCTTCGTGAGGATCTGCGAGATCCCGTCACCCAGCGGACAGGAGGCGGCGATGGCCGAGGCCGTCATCGACGAATTGCGTCGCCTTGGCGCCGAGGTCACCGAGGATGACGCCGCCGTAGGGGTACCCGAGGCGGGCTGCAATACCATCGTCGGCCGGTTCGCCCCGACTACCACGGGAACGCCGATCATGTTCTGCGCCCACCTCGACACGGTCCCGCTGCTCGACACCGTGGTCGTGGTGCAGGACGGCGAGTACCTCACGAACCGGAACGCGGCAATCCTTGGCGGGGACGACAAGGCCGCAGTGGCCGTCATGTTGCACGCGATGGACCGGATCGTGGCCGAGGGGATTCCCCACGCGGGTATCGAGATCGTCTTCACCGCCTGCGAGGAGATCGGTCTGAGGGGCGCGGCCTACTTCGACCCGTCGGTGCTTCAGGCGGAATGCGGGTTCGTTTTCGACCACACGGGGGAGATCGGTGGGATCGTCACCTCGTCACCCACCTGCATGGGGATGGACGCCACGTTCCGCGGTACCGCGGCGCATGCCGGTATCCAGCCGGAGATGGGCCGCAACGCCATCACCGCTGCCACACACGCGGTGTCGCGTATGCCTCTTGGACGTATTGACGCGGTTACCACCGCAAACGTCGGGACCGTCCACGGGGGTTCCGCCAACAACGTGGTGGCCGAGGAGTGCACCGTGACCATGGAGGCCCGGTCGCGTGACCCCGAGGCCCTCGGCGCACACATCACCACCATGCTCGACGCGTGCATGGGGGCGGCCACCGAAGCGGAGTGCGACCTCGAGTGGGCGATGCACAAGCACTTCACGGGGTACGTCCTCGCGGAGGATTATCCGCCAGTGGCCATGGCCCGCGCGGCAATCGAGGACGTGGGAATCACCCCGCACCTCGTGTCGTCCGGCGGTGGGTCCGATGTCAACGCCCTGCTTCTCAAGGCCTTCCCGTGTGTCAACCTCTGCAACGGCATGGTTGACGTGCACACGCCGACAGAGCGCATCCGCACCCGCGATCTGGGGACGATGGTTGGCGTGACCCTGGCCATCGTGGCTCGCGCCACGGCGTAAAGGGGTCAGCGGGGGGCCGCACGGCCCGGGTGGTCAGGTCGCTGGAGTGTAAGCACGACGGCGAGGTAATGGAGCGTTCCGGTGCCCACCGTCGTGGCCCGGCGGGGAGCACTCGATGGCGGGACTCCGCTCCGGGGTCGGATAGGAGAACCGGGGCGGTGCGAGCGCCACCGACTCCACGGCCACCCTCCGAACAGTGATTCCGGAGTGCCGTGCGGGCGGGAGCGTCAGCGGTTTTCGAGCCTGCCGAGGGGTAGCAGCGCCCACGCGCCGAGGAGAAGCAGAAGGATGGATCCGGCGATCAGCCCGGGCCACGTGTCGGTCCAGACGACCGATCCGGTAAGTTCGGCGGAGCGGGAGGCGTTGAGGATGTACGTCACCGGGTTGTACTGGGCGACCGCGCCCAGCCACCCGTGGAGTGCGTTCTCGGGCACGTATGCCACGGACATGAACACCGACAGGAACACGACTACCTGCATGATGGGTGCGGCCTGGATGGTGCGCGTGCGCAGCGCGACCCCGATGGCCCAGCACGACGCACCGGCCGAGAAGATCAGGGCGAATCCGAGGATGACGAGGGTGGGAAGGAACCCGGGCAGGAACACTCCACCGACCATCCCCGCAACGAACACGATTCCTGTGGTGACCGTGGCACGGACGAGCGCCGCCACCAGCGGGCCACCGAGCAGCGCAAGCCGCGGTGCCGGACTCGACCGTAGTCGGTCGAAGAAACCTCCCTCGAGGTCGCGTGCCAATGTCATGCCGGAGTTGATGCCGGCGAAGCCAGCGCCCATGGTGATGGCCATCGGGATGGTGAAGGCGAGGTAGAACTGGCCGGCGAACGCGGGCAGCGCTCCGATGCCATGAAAGGCCCCCGCGGTGGCGACAAGGATGAACAGCGGCATGATGAGGGACGGGATGAACACCGAGGGGACGCGGCGCACCAGCAGGAGGTTGCGCCCGGCGAGCCCGAGGGTGACGGCGAGTGTCCTCATGCGGACATCCGGAGGCGCCCCCGGAGGGCGACGGCGGATGCGCCGACGGAGATCACCGCGAGACCAAGGGCGATACCGATTCCTGCGAGCGCGGTCCCCACCGTGGCCCCGCCGATGATCTCGAGGCGCATGGATTCGACCAGATAGGTGATGGGGTTGAGGTCCACGATCGTGCGGTACCACCCGGTCATGGTCTCGGCGGGGAAAAAGGCCGATGAGAAGAACAGCAGCGCGAAGAAGAGGGGGAACATCCCCTGCACGGCCTCCCCGGATCCTGAGCGGATGGCGAGGAAGACTCCAAGGCCACCGACCGCTGCGGCGAACAGAGCCGCAACAACGACCACGACGATGAGCCCACCGAGTCCGGCGGATACGCGGGCGCCGAAGGCCCACGCGATGGCCGTGAAGGCCAGTGCTTGGCCCACCCCGAGTGCCATGGACGCACCTAGTCGCCCCGTGAGAATGGCGATGCGGGATGTGGGGGACGCCACGAGGCGATCGAAGAAGCCGCCCTCGATGTCGGTGGCGAATGCGGACCCGGCGGACGTGCCTCCGATGAGTACGCCCTGGATGATTGCTCCGGACACGGCGAAGTCGAGGAACCCGCGCACGGGGGGAAATCCCGGGATCATGCCCGGTGCACCGCCGAACGACGCCGTGAAGATCGACATCAGGACGAGCGGGAAGAACAATGCGGGGAACCACGCCTGCGGCATGCGGACCGTCGTGAGGATGGCCCGCCACGCGAGGGCTGCCGTCTGCCGCAGGGCCGGAGCAGCAGCGGTCACGCCGGGCTGGCCGTCTCGTCGCCCGCCGTGGTGAGATGGCGCCCGGTGCAGGAGAGGAAGACGTCGTCGAGGGTCGGCTCGGCCAGGTCGAGCGATGCGAAGTGCACACCGGCATCATCGAGCGCCCGCACGGCGTCGCCCATGGATGCCGACCCCCCGGGGAGGCGCACGCCAGCGCCATGCGGCGTCGAGCCGGGCACGATCTCCCCAAAGGAGGCGAGTACCCGCCGGATGTCGTCGGGGGTTGACCCTTCGCCCGCCGTGACGGTGAGCAGAGGGTGGCCGATGTCCGCCTTGAGCGCCGCCGGGCTCCCATCGGCCACGATGCGGCCGTCATCGATAATCGCCACCCGGTCGGCGAGTTGATCGGCCTCCTCGAGGTACTGCGTGGTGAGGAAGATCGTGGTGCCGTGCTCGGCGTTCAGGCGCCGGACCTCCTCCCAGAGGGTGACCCGCGAGGTGGGGTCGAGCCCGGTCGTGGGCTCGTCGAGGAAGAGCACCTCGGGCTCGTGGATCAGCGAGAGGGCGAGATCGAGTCGGCGCCGCATGCCGCCGGAATACGTTCCCACACGCCGATCGGCGGCATCGTCGAGTTGGAGGCGGCCGAGCAGGGTGTCGGCCCGCCGCCGGCAGTCGGCGCGGGGGAGGCTATGCAGCACGCCTTGCAGGCGGAGGAGTTCACGCCCGGTCATGTACGGGTCGATGGCGGCGTCTTGCAGTGCAACCCCGATGCGACGGCGGACGGCCTGAGGATGGGCCATCACGTCGTGGCCGGCCACGACCGCGGTGCCCGATGTTGGGCGGAGAAGGGTGGTGAGCATTCGCACCATCGTGCTTTTGCCCGCTCCGTTGGGACCGAGGAACCCGAAGATGCCGCCCGACCGGACGGTGAGGGAGACCCCGTCCACGGCGCGGATGCCGCCCCGGTATTCGCGCACGAGGTCCTGGGTTTCGACGGCTGGTGTGGTCACGTGGGGCACCCTAGTGACGCCACGGGCGACCCAGCCGCGCCGGTTCCGACGCTACAGTTATCGGAATGCCTCACCGTGAGCACCCGGCGGACCGACTCGTCCGTCTTGCACGCGAAACGCATGACCGCGTGGAGGCACGCGATCTCGCTCGGGACGCCGGGGGGTCCAACGATGCGCACCACCATCCCGCCGAGGCGGCGACGGATGCCGATGCGCGTGAACGTCAGCTTCGTAACGTTCTCCGGTTGAAGGCGGAAGAGGAGCGCCTCCTCCGCTTGGCCGATGCCGCTACGCGTGGCGAGTACGGCACGTGCCTGGATTGCGGGGGGGCGATCCCCGAGGCCCGCCTGCTGGTCATCCCCGACGCCGAGCGCTGCGTCAGATGCCAAGCGACGGCGTCCGGTCGCTCGCGTTAGGGGCACGCGGCGGTGAGGTGACCGGATGTGCGAGGCGCCACAGCGTGGCTACACCTGTGGCCCACACAAGGCCCGCGAGGGACACGTGCACGGCTACGAGTTGCCATGGCAGTTCGTTACGCCACTGCACCTCACCGATTACGACCTGCGTGAGAAAGAGCGGGATGAACCAGGCGGCGGGGAGCATGAGGCCACGGTCGCCCCGTCGCCACCGGACGAGGACAAGGGCGGCTAATGCCATGACGCCGAGGGCGATGACGGCGCGCACATGGACGTACGCGGCGGTGTCGAGACTTCCGAACCGCTTGACGACATCGGGGTCACCGGAGTGGGGCCCGGCGGACGTTACGAGCACGCCCGTGACCACCGTGGTGATGAGCGCCGCCGCCGCGAGCAGCGCGACCGTGAGCGCCCGTCCGGCCCATCGGCGCACGATCCCCCGCACCACATCACCGGCCTCGAGGAAAGCGATCACCGCGGCGGCCAGTGCCACGAGTGACAACGTGAAATGCGATGCGACGAGCATCGGATGAAGGTCGAAGTAGACCGTGACGGCTCCGAGCGGAATCTGCCCCATCGCCGCGAGGGCGGCGACCACGGCACCGATCTTGGCGGCCACCTTGGCTGTGGGTGACGCCGATACCACGATGGCGGCGAGGACGACGATCACCATGGTCACCGCCGAGAGCATGCGGTTCGAGTACTCGATCCATCCGTGGGCGTCGAGTGGGGGGACCACGCCCGTGCTGTTGCAGAGCGGCCAGTCGCTGCACCCGAGCCCGGATCCCGTGAGCCGGACGATGGCGCCGCTCGGGATGATGACCCAGAGCAGGCCCATCATCAGTGCTGTGGCCCGCCGCACCCCGTGCGCCGATGTGAGGGCCGTCCAAGCCCGCCGTGTCCGGCGGGGGGGTGGGAGTGGGTGGGGCTGCGGGATCACACACCGATGGTAGGCGCGTCACTCCGCGATGGCGGGATCGATCGTCCGTTCCGGTGCTGAGGACGCCCCACCGCATGGGCGCGGCATGGGTCTCGAAACCATCGTGCGCATTGTGGGCGGGGGGATCGGGTTCGGATCGGTGTCACCGGCGCCCGTCGAGAACGCCCGGCACGCGGTGGTTATGCCGTTCCGACCCGCCGCGGCCCGTGGGCCGGAACCCCCCGGCGGGCGGACCTCCCCGCGACCATGTTCCACGACAGCGAGATGTCCGGTGTCGGGAGTGCCCCCACGTCGGTCTAGGACGGGCTCGGTTTGATACTCCGGCACTATGGGGACGTGATCTTCGGCGTCGCACGGCACGCGTCCGGGCTGTCATCGTCGAGCATCGAGACCCTGGCCGGTCGGGTGGCGATAGACGGTTTCCCGAAGTAGCGCAGTCCCGTGTGGCTACGGCGTCCCATCACCATGGCACCGGCCTTCGTGGTCGTCGCTCGCGGCATCGATCCGGTCGTCGCGCTGGTTAGGTCCTCGGTCGTCCTCTCCGTCGGTATCCCATACGCCGTGGTCTCGCTCATCTCGGCGACGAGTGATCGGTCGATCATGGGCAGCCTCGTCAACCGTCGCATCACCAACGTCATGGCGATCATCATCGCCACTAACGTCATGGTGATGAATACGGTCCTTCCCTTGCTCACCGTCACGGGCTGACGTTTCTATCCGGTCGGGCAATCTCACGCGAACTCTCGCTCTTCTCGCAATCACCCTCATGCCGGTCGTCGCGTCGGCGGCCGTGGTACCTCTGGATGGCGCCACGGTGGCATCGGTACCGGCATCGGTACGCGTGGACGTGGGCGTGCCTGTGGAGGGAGCGTTGGCGCGTGGCGAGGTCCGTGGACCCCGGGGCGCGCATCGGCACGGTGCGGTGGTGGTGCCCGCCGACCCGGAGGCAATCTGGGTGCCCATCCCTGCCGACGGCAGCGGCACGTACCACGTGGTCTGGTCCGGGTTCACGGTGGACGGCAACGTCGTCTCGGGCACCACGTCGTTTGCGGTGCGCACGGAGACGCCGGTGGCCGCGGGGGTCACGCCGCCGGGCACCGGGGGAAGCACACCCTGGGGGACCCTCGCTCGTGTGCTTGTGCTGGTGGGGGTGCTCGGGACGGCGGGGATGGCCGTTACTCGCGAGTGGGTGGTGGCAGGTGCCGTACGGGGGGGAGAAATCGCCCCGCCCGGGGTGGATGGTGCGATGGCCCTGCGCACGGCGGCCGGGAACGCCGCCGCGGGTCCGATTCGCAGATGGTGGCGAGCGTGGTGGTGGCTGCTCGGGTTGTGGTTCGTCGGCCTCGCGGTGGCGATTGCGGTGCAGGGCGTGGTCATCGGTGGCGAATGGGCGACGTTGCTCACCGACACGCGGTGGGGGAGCGCGTGGATGGGTCTCTTCGGACTGGGCGCCGTCGCGGGGATCGTCGCGGCCGTCGTGCACCGGTTCGACCCGCTGCTCGCCCCGGGCGGGTGGCGATTGCCGTCCCTCGCGCTGCCTGGCGCTCTCGGCGCGATCGTGCTCGCCTGGTCGGGGCATGCCACCAGCGGTACGGACCGGGTAGCCGGACTCATTTTCGACAGTCTTCACTCATGGGCGACGGCCATCTGGTTGGGGGGACTTCTGATGCTCGCGGTGCTGGCGTTTCCCATCCTCAGGCACCTCTCCGATAAGGACCGGGTACGACTCGGCGCGGGGGTGGTGGTGCGGTTCTCCTCGCTCGCCGTGGCCGCGGTGGCGGTCCTGGTCGTTACGGGCATCTACCGCGCGCTCGCTGAACTCCCCTCGCTGTCTGCGCTCGTCAGCACCGAGTACGGCGTTGTGCTCTTAGTCAAGGTTGGTGTCTTCGGGGTGATGGTGGCCGTGGCGGCCTGGAACCGGTTTGTCCTTCATCCCCGGATCGAGCGGCGTGCACTCGGTATCCATGGGGGAGACGATCGGGATTCACTTACCGCCCTGCACGCGAGCGCACGCGCCGAGGTCGTCCTCGGAGTCGTCGTCATGGTGGCCGTCGCCTTGCTCGTGGGGCTCGTACCCCCGACATGAGCGGCATCTTTCCGGGCGTGATGAGCGCCGCGAGCCCGCGCATCTTCGAGGTGAATGATGTGGTGACCGCGCTGGAGCGCGTCATCGCCGATCACACACGCATCGTGCGGATACGGGGTGAGGTGGTCAACCTCCGATCGGGTCGCGATGGCCGCATGTACTGGTTCCGCTTGGAGGATACGCGGGACGGTATGGACGCCCGGTTGGACTGTTTCGCGTGGTCAACGGATGTCGCGGACGGGTTCGTGCTCTCAGACGGTGGGGTCATCGAGGCGGTTGCTCAGCCGGAGTTCTCACGTCGCGATGGCCGCCTGACCATCCATCTGCGCCGCATCGAGCCCGCCGGTGAGGGCGAACTCCTGAGAATGATCGAGGAGCGCCGCCGCAGGCTCACGGCGGAGGGTCTGTTCGAGTCGGCGCGCAAGCGCCCGTTGCCGTTCGTCCCTAGGTGCGTCGGACTCATCACGGCGGCGGGGAGCTCCGCGCGCGCCGACGTTCTCCAACGTATCGAGTCACGGTTCGCGGTGCCGGTCGTCGTGGTCCACGCGGCCATGCAGGGCGTGGCGTCGGTTCGGGAGATCACGCGCGCGCTGGCGATTCTCGATGCGGATGAGCGCGTGGATGTCATCCTCATCACACGGGGTGGCGGATCACTCCAGGACCTTCTGCCGTTTAGTGACGAGGGACTGGTGCGGGCGATCCGCGCCGGACAGACACCGGTGGTTGCCGGCATCGGCCATGAGCCGGATGTGACCTTGGTCTGCCTCGCGGCCGATGCCACCGGAGCGACGCCCACCGCGGCTGCCGACCTCGTGGTGCCCGATCGTGTCGCACTGCGCGAGCGGACGGGCGCGATGGGGCGCCGTCTGGCATCGGGATCGCGCCGTGCCGTGGAACGTGCCCGGCGCGATCTGGATCTCGTCGGTATTCGCCCGGGCCTCGCGCGTCGTCACGACGCGGTTCTGCGTGCGCCCCGCGAGAGGGTCGCGGTACTCGGAACGATGCTGGTGCGATCGGTCCGCGGCATCACCGACCCTGCGTCGCGCGCGATCACGTCGCTCGCCGATCGCCGAGTGCGCGGCATGGACTCACTGGCCACCGCCGGTGGGTCCCGCGTCGCCATCCTCGCGGCCCGCCTCGGAGGAAACGACCCCGAGCGGCCGCTGGCGGACGGTTTCGCCGTGGTGCGCGACGCATCGGGCGGCCTCGTCACCTCTGCCGCCGCCGCGACAGCCGCCGGACACGTCATGCTCACGTTCGCGGACGACACCGTGCCCGCCGACGTGCGGCCGAAGGGGGATCAATGAGCACTGATGAGGATCGTGCGGCCGTCACCATCGAGTCGGTGAACGACGTCCCGGCGGGGACATCGTTTGAGGAGGCCGTGGCCCAACTCGAGGAGTGCGTTGACCAACTCGAGTCGGGGGGCGTGGGACTTGACGAGGCCGTGCGGCTGTTCCGACGGGGTGTGGCGCTGCAGGCCTGGTGTGAGGCCCGGCTCGCGACGATCCGGGCGACGATCGAGGAACTCACCATCGACGGGAGCTCTGTCCCGACTGTGAGCGGGACGGACGACTCCTAGCGGGTGTCGGTCCCCGCTACAACGGGGACGGCCCACAGGTCTTTACGGGAGGTCGCGAAGGGAAGGACGGTGACCGCGCGGAAGATTGTGACCTCGCGGGCGGCCTCGGCGGCGCGGATCCATGATCGCGACCGAAGGTCGGTGGCTCCGGCGCCGAATGCGAGGCCAGCGAGCAGCGCCGCGAACGGCGGTGCGGCCAGAACGGCGATGAGCACGAGAATCAGCGCGATGAGGGTGGGCACGATGGCTCGGCGCAGGGTGGCGGAGGAATTTTCGATGTCAAGTTCTTCACGTGGGGCCCGGACCTGTGCCACCGCGGTCCGCAGCCAGCCTCCGCCCACGACGACCTGGGCGAGGCCCAGGATGAGGGCGACGATGATGAAGGGCACGATGGCCCGGGTGGGGCCTCCGTTCACCACCGCACTGGAGACGACGACCCCGGCGATCGCAACGCCGATGAGCCCGTATCCGTTGATCGTGAGGTCACGAGTGAGTGGCGAGACGGTGTGCACCGGCGCATCAAACCAGACTGCGCGGTCGGCGGTGCGGGTTAGGTGACGATGAGCATAAGGACCCGCGTCACCCCGCCACGAGGTGTGGCACCGATGATCCAGCGCCCGCGACCGAGCGATGCGCCGCCAAGCCCGCCCTCAAGCGTGATGCGGTTCGCACCATCGGCACCGCTCACCGAGAGGGCCCCCGCGACTCGGGACGTACCAGCACGCGCGGCCGTGATGCGTACGTGCGCGGGCTTCGACAGACCGAACGTGATGGTGATGCGCTGTCCGGGCCGTACCCGGGCGGGTCGCGCGAGCAGGTCAACCACTACCGCGGGGCCGGAAGTGGTTGATCCGGCGAGGCCCGTGGCAGTCATAACGCCCGATCGCGCGATCGCTGGATCGATGATCGGGTCGGTCCACTGCCAGGCGACCGGTGCGATCCCATCGTCACCGATGGCCGCCTGCGGAGCGATAGCGGGGCGGTGGGGGTGAGAGATGGTGACGGGGGCGGCGAAGTCGCCGTCCGGCGATCGCAGCGCGGCCTGTACGACGTACGACGACGGATCGCTTGCTGCCGCCCACGTGACAATCGTTGCCCCGGAACCGCTGATGGCCATGCGGGGGGTACCGGCGGTGCTGTTGGCATTCGATAGGTCGCGTGGGATCCCCCACTCTTCACCGGTGGGGCGGAGGGAGGCCTGAACCACGCCGGACCGCAGCCACGTGGCGATGACGTTGCCGCGTTGATCCGCGCCCACCTGTGCGCCGCGCAGTTGCGGGGCCGGCCGGGAGATGTCCGACACGCGGCTCCACGGGCCGCGTGTCGGGTGGACGGATGCCTGGGCCACCACCTCCGCGCCGCGGGTGAGTGTCCATACCGCGATGGCCTCCCCCGTCGGCGTGATGGTGACGGCGGGGTCCATGAGGGCTCCGCTCCCCTCGGCGGAGATCGTCTCGGGCGGGGAAAACGTCTCATCGGCGGCGCGCAGTGATGCCCGGACGCGATAGGTGTTCGCGTCGTCCTGCCGCCAGACCACCACGGCACCGGCGATGCCCGCGGCCACGCCCGGAGTGGACGCGCGCTCGTCGGGTGATGACACATCACGGGTGGGTCCAAAGCGTCCCGCGTCGTTTGCGCAGGTGGCGCGGATGGTGGATCCACCATCCGACACCTCACCGGCCCACGCGATGATGGGCGCGCATCCGCTCCCGAACGCAAGGCGAGGGGATGATGCGACCTGTCCGCGGGGCGACAGCGCGATCGCAGGCAGGAATCGGCGTCGCGCGGGACGGATGCTCAACCGAACCCGTCCTGCCTCGATCCACCCGACCGCCGCGAGCCCGTGGGTGGTCATGGCGACCACCACTCCGGTGGCACCCCGCCCGCTTCCCGGCACGCGCACGGGTGAGTACCACGGGCCGCCCGGGGTACGCAGCGTGACCATCACACCCGCGGCCGTGGCCCATGCCGCGATCGCACGGCCGTCGTCGTTGCCGGCCACGGCCGGACCCTGCCCACCCCGATCCGCCGGCGCGATGGTGGTGGGGGGGAGCCACGCGGTGGCACCCAGCGCCACCGATGGCGCGATCAGGACGACGACGACGGCGATGGGTCGGAGCACGCCCCCATCCTGCCCGTGCCGTACGCGGATGTCCAGATGGTGTGTCCGGGTCGCTGCGATCCTGCGTCGGCGGCTTCGCGTGAGCGACGTGCCGTACGCGGATGTCCAGATGGTGTGTCCGGAGGCACCGGTCGGGGGCGGAAGGGGCGGGGGCCTGTTCGTCGAATGAGGGGCCGTGCCACCTGACGCAGACGAACTCACTGACGTCCTCCGCCGCGACTACGCGCGGTTCAGTCCAGCCCAGCAGGCGCTGGCCCGATACCTCGTGGACCACGTCGCCGAGTTGCCGCTGGTGTCGGCCCATGAAGTGGCGCAGGCCGCCCACTGCAGCCCCGCCACGGTAGTGCGCTTTGCCCAGGCGCTCGGATACGCGGGCTATCCCGAACTCCAGCGCACCGTGCGCCAGGCCCACCGGCCGGGGATCGGCGTGCGTGCCGTCGGCGCTCCGGGCTCGCGCACCCGTCTGGAGGTGTTCGACGTCGATCGTCGGGCCCTCGAGGATGTGGCAGCGCGCCTCGGCACCGAGGGCGTCCAGCCGCTCGTGGCCCCGCTCGTCTCCGTAACGCCCATCGTGATCGCCGGAGACGCCATGGCGCGTCCAATCATCACCCTCTTAGAGGAGCGACTGTCGCGCGCCGGCCGGGAGACGCTGATCGTCGATTCCGGGGAGGTCCGCGTGCGGATGCGCCTTGGTGCGCTCGGCCGCGGCGGCGGACTCCTCGCCGTGTCCATCGGCAAGGAGACACGGGTGGCGGAGTACGCCGTTGCCGCGGCGCGTGCCGCGGGCGCACCGGCCGTCGCCCTGGTCGACTCAAGCCTCTCGGCGGCATCTCGTGCCCCTGTGGTACGGGTGATCCCCGCCGAGGAGCGGGGCGGCGAACCCAGCCTCACCGCCTTCGTGGCTGTCGCGCAGGCATTGGCGCAGGGGATCGCGGCGCATCAGGTTCAGCGCCGGACGCTCACAGCGATTCCCGCCTAGGGCAATTTTTCCCCACCCTCTGCGGGAGCAGGCCCGGGCGTTCTACACTCCTCGCGGATTCCGATCAGGAGTGGGTGAGTGAGCGACAACGTCCAAGGCAACGGTGTCACCGGTACGCATGCCGTCAAGGCGGGGCTGGCCCGGATGCTCACGGGTGGCGTCATCATGGACGTCGTCACCCCGGAGCAGGCGAAGATTGCGGAGGACGCCGGCGCGTGTGCGGTGATGGCCCTCGAGCGCATCCCGGCGGAGATCCGCCGACTGGGGGGTGTGGCCCGCATGTCGGATCCCGAAATGATCGAAGGGATTCAGTCGGCCGTCAGCATCCCGGTCATGGCCAAGTGCCGCATCGGTCACCACGTCGAGGCGCAAATCCTCCAAGCCCTCCAGATCGACTACATCGACGAGTCGGAGGTGCTGACCCCCGCCGATTCTGCGAGTCACATCGACAAGCGCCCGTTCACGGCGCCGTTCGTGTGTGGCGCGACCGACCTCGGGGAAGCGCTCCGCCGCATCTCTGAGGGCGCGTCCATGATCCGTACCAAGGGCGAGGCGGGCACGGGCAACGTGGTCGAGGCCGTGCGCCACATGAAGACGATCACCCAGGACATTCGGCGTGTGGCCTCCGCGTCGCGTGAGGAGCGATTCGCCATTGCCCGGGAGATGTCCGCACCACTCGATCTCATCGAGTGGGTGGGTGAGCACGGTCGACTGCCGGTCGTCAACTTCTCGGCCGGTGGTATCGCCACGCCCGCCGATGCCGCTCTGATGATGTATCTCGGCGCCGAGGGCGTCTTCGTTGGCAGCGGGATCTTTATGAGCGCGGACCCGCCCGCCCGTGCGCGCGCGATCGTCGAGGCCACAACTCACTGGGACCACCCCGACGTCGTGGCCCGCGTGTCGCGTGGCCTGCGCGAGGCCATGCCGGGTATCGAGATCGGCGACTTGGGCGAGGCCGGCCTGCTGCAGACCCGGGGCTGGTGAGCGGGCCCGCGTCCTCCCGTCCCCGAATCGGCGTGCTCGCCGTGCAGGGTGCGGTATGCGAGCACGAGGCCGCGTTGGCGGACGTGGGCGCGCGTACCACGCGGGTGCGCCTGCCGGATGAGATCGCCGGCCTCGGGGGTCTGGTCATTCCCGGGGGGGAGAGCACGACATTCGGCCTCGTGGCGGAACGGTCGGGCCTGCTGTCCGCGCTGCGTCGGTGCGTGGACGAGGGAATGCCCGTGTTCGGCACCTGCGCGGGAATGATCATGCTCGCCGACGGCATTACGGGTGGTGGCACGCAGGCTCTCGTCGGCGGCATGGACATCGTGGTGAGGCGCAACGCCTTCGGGCGCCAGCAGGACTCGTTCGAGGCCGATCTCGACATCGCGGTGCTGGGGGATCCGCCTATGCGCGGGATCTTCATCCGCGCCCCGTGGATCGAGTCGGCCGGAGCGTCGGTCGAGATCCTCGCCGAGCACGCGGGCCACGCGGTCGCCGCGCGCGACGGGAGTCGTATCGTGGCGGCCTTCCACCCAGAGCTCACGGAGGACCGTAGGCTCCATCGGCTGTTCGTGGACATGGTCAGAGACCATGGTCGGCAGATCGGCGGCAATGATCAGGAGGACACTCGTGTCGGGGCACAGTAAGTGGGCCACCATCAAGCGCAAGAAGGGCGCAGCGGACGCCAAACGCGGGCAGCTCTTCTCCAAGCTCTCCCGGGCGATCTCGGTTGCCGCGCGCGAGGGCGGCGGTGACCCGGAATCGAACGCGGGACTTGCGACGGCCATCGAAAAGGCCCGCGCCCACTCGATGCCGAAGGACAACGTCGAGCGGGCGATCCAGAAGGGCACGGGCGGTGGCGACGACGGGGTGGACTACGAGGCGGTCACGTATGAGGGCTACGGGCCCGGTGGCGTGGCCATCATCTGCGTAGCGCTCACCGACAACCGAAACCGTACCGCCAGCGATGTACGCCACATCTTCACGAAGAGCGGATCCGAACTCGGTACCCCAGGCAGCGTGGCGTGGCAGTTCGAGCGCAAGGGCATCATCCTGATCGACGCCGAGGGCGTGGACGAGGAGGTCCTGATGGACGCCGCTCTCGAGGCCGGGGCGGAGGACATCGCCATCGATGGGTCGCAGTGGCAGGTCATCACCGATCCCGGGGATCTGCAGGCCGTGCGGACGGCCCTTAGCGCCGCCGGTCTAATCGCCGCAGCGGCCGACATCACGATGCTGCCCCGGACGACCATCGCGGCGGGTGAGATGGAAGCCCGCCGGTTGCTCCGCCTGATCGACAACCTGGAAGAGAACGACGACATCCAGGACGTGTACGCCAACTTCGACATTTCCGAAGAGGTCATGGAGGCGGTGGCCGGTTAGGACTCTGGCCTCGTGACCGTCCTCGGGATCGACCCGGGGCTCGCTAACACCGGCTACGGGGTGGTGCGTCGGGCCGGTGCCCGCATGGAGGCCGTGACGTGGGGGACGATCCGCACGACGGCGTCCACACCCATCGAAATCCGCCTGCTCGCCCTGCATGACGGCCTCGCCGCCGTGTTGGCCGCCAATCCGGTCGATTCCGCTTCGATCGAGGCGTTTTTCGTACATCCGGTGAGCACCGCGGCGATGGGGATGGCGGCCGCACGGGGTGCCCTGCTCGTGGCCTGCGCCGAGGCGGGAATCGCGGTTACCGAGTACAGCCCCAACGCCATCAAGCAGTCGGTCACCGGCAACGGGCGTGCCGATAAGCAACAAGTTCATGCGATGGTCCAGCGCATCACCGGGGCGACGGCCGAGGGCGACCACGCCGCCGACGCCCTTGCGGTCGCCATCTGCCATGCGTCCGCCGGGCCCCTCCAAGCCGCAATCGGCGTCCGCCGTGGGCGATAACCTGCGCTCATGATCAGGTTCGTACGCGGGCAATTCGCAGCGGCTGACGCCGACGGTGTGGTGGTGTGCATGGGTGGCATGGGCTTTCACGTGCGTGTCTCCAACACCACGCGGGCCCAGTTGCCCGGTATCGGCAGCGAAATCATGCTCAAGACGCACTTGGTGGTCCGCGAGGATGCGCTCGACCTGTACGGGTTCGGTGACGACGAGGAGCGCCTGATCTTTGAGGCCCTCCTCGGCGTGAACGGGATCGGTCCTCGCAGTGCACTGGCCATCTGCGGTCTCGGCACACCGCAGATGCTCGCCGTTGCCATTGGCAACGGCGAGACCGCGTACCTCAGCCGGGCGGCGGGGGTGGGGCGGAAGACGGCGGAGCGGATCCTCCTCGAACTCCGCGATCGCGTAGGTATCGGCGGCGGCACCACGGCGGCACCGGGATCCCCGCGTGGGCGCGCGAAGCAGGGCCTCCTCACCTTGGGATTCTCCGGTGACGAGGTGGATTCCGCGCTCACGGGCGCGGATGACGGGCTCGACGAGGAGGGGCTCATCCGCCACGGCCTCGCCGCGCTCGGCCGCTGATGGACGACGAGCGCATCGCAAACCCCGCGGTGGTGGGCGAGGAGATCGAGTTCGACAGTTCACTGCGCCCGAAGTCGCTTGACGCCTTCATCGGACAGGAGTCCGTGCGCCAGCAACTCGGCATCTTCCTCGAGGCCGCCCGCCAGCGCGAGGAGACCCTCGATCACGTGCTGCTGGCCGGCCCCCCGGGGTTGGGAAAGACCTCACTCGCCATCATCCTCGCTGCCGAGATGGGCGTGGAGATCACCGTCACGAGCGGTCCCGTGCTCGAGCGCAAGGGCGACCTCGCGGCCATTCTCACGGCGCTCGCGCCGGGTGACGTGCTCTTCATCGACGAGATCCACCGGCTCAGCCGGGTCGTCGAGGAAGTCCTGTACCCGGCGATGGAGGATTTCCAACTCGACATGATCTTGGGGCAGGGCCCCCAAGCACGCACGCTCCGGCTCACCCTCCCCCGGTTCACACTCGTCGGGGCCACCACGCGGACGGGGCTGCTCACATCGCCGCTGCGTGACCGTTTTGGCGTGGTGCAGCGCCTCGACTACTACAAGCCCTCGGAACTGGGCGACATCGTCGTCCGGTCGGCCGGTCTGCTGGGTATCGACATCGCCCCCGACGGCGCCCTTGTGATCGCCCGCCGTTCACGCGGCACCCCACGGATCGCCAACCGCCTCCTGCGCCGGGTGCGCGACGTCGCCCAGGTGCGTGGCCTCACGAGGATCGACCGTGACGCGGCCGAGGATGCCCTGCTGGTGCTTGAGGTGGACCAGGCCGGCCTCGACGACCTCGACCGCAAGATCCTTCACCATCTCGCCGTGACATTCGCGGGTCGCGCCACCGGTCTCGGAACGCTGGCCGATGCCGTGGGCGAGGCACCCGACACCATCGAGGACGTGTACGAGCCCTTCCTCATCCAACAGGGGTTGCTCGCCCGGACCCCCCGTGGTCGCGTGGCGACCCTCCGTACGTACGCGCACCTCGGGGTGGATCCCCCGGCACGCGCTCCGGGCCAGGACCCGCTCTTCTAGGGAGTCACACCGGTAGGGCTCGCCAGGGTCGCGGATTCGTGCCCTTAGATTGGAGCACCTCCCGGTAGATACCCTCGATCGAATCGGTCACCCGCGGCCAATCGAACTCGGCCATCACGGCCCGACGGCCCTGCGCGCCGAGCACGGCGGATCCGTCGGGATCGTCGAGGACCTCCGCGAGGGCACGGGCCAACTCCACCGGGTCATGCGGGGGCACGAAGTGACCGGGCACGTCGCCGCGGATGACCTGGCGGAAACCGACGTTGTCGGCGGCCACTACCGGGGTACCGGACGCCAGCGCCTCCAGCAGCACGACGCCAAAGGACGCGAGCACGCAGGGCGCCGCCAGGACGTCCGCCTCGCGGTAGTAGCGGGGTCGCTCGTCGTTGAGAAGCCCCAACCACTCCACCCGGTCCCATACGTCGAGCGCCTTCGCTTTGCGCTCGTACACGGGTCGCGCTGGCCCGTCACCGATGATTTGCACGGTGAAGTCACGGCCGGCAGTCTTCAGGATGGCCGCGGCCTCGAGGAGGTCGCCCAGTGCGTTGCGGGGGTCGAAGCGGCCCACGAACAGGATCCGGGGCCGGGACGCCGGGCGGTCCTCATCCGGGGTGAGCGGACGGTAGAGATCACAGTCGATGCCGTTGGGAACGATGTCCCAGTCTCCGGGGAAGTACGGGGAGAGAGCGGTGATGCAGGCCTCCGACACCGCGATCCGCCGATCGAGTCGCGCGAGTGAGTTGCGTACGTAGGGGCCGATGGCCCCGTACAGCCAGTGGCCGCCGTCGAAGTACGTGTGGAACGTTCCCACGGTGCACGGGGCCGTGGACACCCGCAGCACGCCCATCGGCAGAGTGGGAGATGCGAGGCCCTGTGCGTGGACCACATCCATGCCGCGGACCGCGGAGGCGATCTGGTGCTTGATACCCAGCCCCATGGTCATGCGGGCGATCGAGCCGTTGGCCGGCACCGGGCGTGACCGCCCGATACGGGTTGTGCGGTATCCGTGGTCGCGGTGGGCCGCCCGGTCGATTTCCGCGACGACGCTCGCGTCGCCGAGGTTTCCGGTAACGATGGTGACGTCGTTGCCACGTCGGGCGAGTTCGCGTGACAGGAAGTGCACGTGCTCGCTGATCCCCCCGAGGACCGGGTAGGCGTACTCGGTGACCATGGCGATAGAGAGTGCGCTCACGGCGCCGCACGGTACCAGTGACCGACGGGTGCCCCAGCGCGATACGGGGAGCGGGTTGCGCTGATATCCTCCACCGGTCCTCGACCCCGTTAAGGAGGCTGAATACGGCATGTCAAGCGTCCTTCTTCCTATGTACATCGTTATCTTCGTGGCCCTTATCTACTTCGTCGGCATGCGCCCGCAGCAGAAGCGCCGTCGCGAGATGGAGACGCTCACCGCCGGTCTGCGTTCCGGCGACGAGATCGTGACAATGTCGGGCATTTACGGAATCGTTTCGGAGATCGAGGACGGGGGCACCTTGCTCCTCCAGGTCGCCGAAGACGTGGATATCCGCATCTCCATCGGGGCGGTGTCGCGTAAGACCACGACCGACTCCCCGGTTGGCGCGGCATCCGAGCAGTCCGCCACCGAGTAGGTCCACCACCATTCCCGCGCCCGTCATGGGAGCGCACGGGTGAGTATCCGCCGCCGCTCGATCCTGTTCCTTCTGGTCGTCGTCGGTCTCATCGCCGCCTCGATCGTTGTCCTTGCTGTCAAGCCCGTGATGTTGGGGCTCGATTTGCAGGGCGGCGTCGAGGTGGTGTTGCAGGGCAAGGCGACCCGGGACTCCGAGGTCACCAAGGAGGCGATCGACCGCTCGGTCGAGGTCATCCGCAACCGCGTTGACGCCTTCGGTGTGTCGGAGCCGGAAATCCAGACGCAGGGCAACGACCAGATCGTGGTCTCCCTGCCGGGTGCCAAGAACCCCGATCAGGTAGTGGAGGACCTGATCAAGCCAGCCCAGTTGGTATTCATCGACTACCAGGCCAACGTCGTAACGCAGGACCCGAGCCTGTGGACGATGGTGAGCAGGGCGGCCACCACCACGCCCAAGCCTCCGGTCGAGGGACAGGCCACTTGGTATCTGTTCACGGAGACCTCCGCGCACACGCCGGTCGCCGGGCCGGACTACGCGCGCGCGACGCTGCTCCAGACCACCGGTGGGTCGGTGCCGGCGGGAAACACGGTTCGGACGGTCCCCAAGGGGCTGGTGGTCTTCAGCGACCGGGAGCAGCTGGATCCGACGAAGGCCGACAGCCCATCCCGCACCGTGTACGTGCTGATGCAGGACAAGCCCGCCCTCAGCGGTCGTGACATCACCGCGGCGTCACAGACGTTCGACGCCGGGGCCTCCGGGGGGAACCAAGAGCCCATCGTCGTGATGCAGTTCACGGAGGCGGGGGCCGAGGCCTTCCATGACGTGACCCGTGACCTTGCCCAGCGCGGTGCGCTGCGCCAGCAACTGCAGAGTTTCGCCATCGTCCTCGACGGTCAGATCATCAGCAACCCGACGGTGGACTACAAGCAGTATCCCAACGGCATCAGTGGCAACAACGGCGCGCAGATCTCCGGCGGATTCAGCACCGCGGAGGCGCGGACGCTCGCCGACCAGCTGAACTCGGGCGCCATCCCCATCCGCCTCGACGTCATCAGCCAGAAGCAGGTGTCAGCGACCCTCGGTGCCGAATCGCTGCGCAAGGGGCTCTTCGCGGCGCTGGCTGGGCTCGTCGTGGTGGTGATCTTCCTGATCGTCTACTACCGCCTACTCGGCGCCATCGCCGCCGCCGCCCTCATTGTCTATTCGCTGTTTTACCTCGCGGTGGCGGAAATCATTCCGATCACGCTCACCCTGCCCGGAATCGCGGGCGCCATCCTCACCATCGGCGTAGCGGCCGATGCCAACGTTGTCATCTTCGAACGAATACGGGAGGAAGCCCGCGCGGGTCGCACGGCGCGATCCGCCATCCTTACGGGGTACACCAAGGGTGTGAGCGCGATCATCGACGCCAACGTCGTCACGTTCATGACGGCTGGCATCCTTTTCCTGTTCAGCACCGCCGGCCCCAAAGGTTTCGCCTTCACGCTCATGATCGGTGTGCTGCTCTCGCTATTCACGGCGGTTCTCGTGACCCGCATGGTCGTCGAGCGACTGGCCGGTAGTTCGCTGTTCCGCAACGAAAAGATGATGGGGCTCACGGCTCGGGAGCCGCGCTGGACGTTCGACTTCGTCGGGAAGTGGCGTCTGTGGCTCGCCATCTCCTTCATTCCGCTCGCGCTGGGTGCGGCGTTCATCGGTATCAAGGGTCTCAACCTCGGACTCGATTTCAACAGCGGTACGCGTATCGCGCTCTCCTTCCAGGCGACCTCGCCCACGGAGGGCCAGGTGCGGGGGGTGCTGTCCGACAACGGGTACCCCGAGGCCAAGATCCAAGCGACCGTCGACTCGGTCACCGGTCAGCGTGGGTTCCAGATTCAGACCTCCACGCTGCAGCCCAAGCAACTCAACGCACTGAAGGGGGCCCTCACGAAGGATGTGGGCACCATTGACGAGCGGACCTATCAGGTGGAAACGGTCGGCCCGACATTCGGCCGACAGGTGGTGGAGCGCGCGGCCTGGGCGGTCCTGCTCTCATTCATCGTCATGATCGTGTACCTCACGATCCGATTCGAGTACCGATTGGCGCTCCCTGCGCTCCTGTCGGTGGTGCACGACGTCTGGTTGGCGATTGCCATCTATTCGATCCTCGGGCGGGAGGTGACGAGTGCCACAGTTGCGGCCCTCCTCACCATCCTTGGGTATTCCCTCTACGACGTGGTTGTGGTGTTCGACCGCATCCGAGAAAACGCGCCGCTCATGCGGAACGCGCGCTACAAGGACGTGGTCAACCGCTCTGTGCACGAGACCCTGACCCGATCGATCATCACGGGACTCGCGGCGGTCGTGCCCGTACTGATGCTCTTCATCTTCGGTGGCCCCACCCTGCGCGACTTCTCGCTCGCGCTGCTCATCGGTCTGCTCTCGGGCGGGATTTCTTCCATCCTCATTGCGGCCCCGATCGCGGCGATCTGGAAAGAACGCCAACCCGAGGGCAAAAAGCGCACGGCCAAGGCGCGCAAGCGCGCCGCGCGGGACGAGGATCGGTATGCGCCGGAGGGTGTGGACATGGTGGCACTCCGGCGCGCCGAGGCGGCCCTTCTGACCGATGACGCCCTGCCACGTCTCATGCGGGATGAGGATGACGACCCGGACGTTGTCGACGAAATCTTACCCGATCCGGATCCGCCCGCCGTCGCCCCGCCCGAGGTTCCCGACGCGGGGGCGCCAGGTTCCGACCCCGGGGACGACGCGGCACGACCCTCACCGGCGCCACCGCCTCCACGCGAGCGGCGTCACGGGCAGGTGCGGAAGAAGCGGCGACCATGATCGGAGTGCGTGAAGCGGTCGAGCAGGCAATCGTCGTGGCGGTCGGCGCGGCGTCCCTCACCCGCGCGCGCGCCGAGCAGATCGTGGCCGACCTCGTTCGCCGTGGCCAGTTGACGGATGAAGAGGGCCGGGTCACCGTGGACGCGCTCATGAACCGGGTGATGGGAACGGGGGACTCCCCGGACATCATCAGTCGTATTCAGGGCGGGGTCCAAGGGGCCATGCGGGAACTTGGCATCATCGGCCGTGACGATCTTGCGGCGATGAACCAGCGGATTGAGGAGCTCGAGCACCGCATCCGTGTGCTGGAGGGGGATGGCCCCGACGATCCGGACGCGGGTTCCGGCACTGAGGTCGACCCCGCCCGCTGATCTCGCGCCCGCCCGAGTTCAGGCGGGTGTCGGAGGATGTCCGATCCCATGGGTGGGATCGCGTACCCGTCGCGATAGATGCTGCGGGGAATGGGGTGGCGGTCACAGGGGTTGTGCCACCGGTGTCTGGGTGGTGCACCTGTTCGACATGGGCGATACCCGATACGGGACCGAGACGCGCGGTCCCGTCAGTGTGGGAATGACCCCCAAAGACCGGTCCAACTGATCTGGGAGCGGCGGTCGGGAAGTAACTCGCTCCGCGAAATCGGCGGGGGTGACCCAACCACGGGCGCTGTGCGGTGGTCGTACCTCGCGTCCGCCTGCGGTTGTACTGTCGCCCGGGTTGAGCGCACCGAGTGACATCACGCCCCGGGAACCCCCATGGCGGGCCACGCGTGTGGCCTACGCCGATGTACGGCGGCTTGAAATGGCGCTTGGGTGTCCGGAGTTACTCGCATGGATTCTGGTGCGCCGCGGGCTCACCGATCCGGACGCCGTCCGGACCTTCCTCCGCACGGATGGGGACCTGGGCGATCCCCTCGCCATCACGGGTGTGGAGGCGGCGGCGGAGCGGCTCCGGCTGGCGATCGTGCGTGGCGAGCACGTGGCGATCCACGGTGACTACGACTGCGACGGCGTGTGCTCCACGGCGATCCTTGCCGAGGCGCTCCGGGCGCGTGGGGCGACCGTCACCACCTTCCTCCCGAGCCGGTTCATCGACGGATACGGCGTGTCAGAGGCCGCGGTTGAGCGGCTTCACGGTGAGGGTGCACGCCTGTTGGCGTGTGTGGACTGCGGTACGTCCAGCGTGGAGGCCCTTAACCGGGCATCCGAGTTGGGAATGGATGTGGTGGTGATTGATCACCATCTGGCGGGAGGCCAGCGGCCCCCCGGGATCATGGTCAATCCCGCGCTGGGCCGGGGAATGGAGGCCCTGCCCGCGGCTGCGGGGGTGGTGTTCGACGTGGTGCGGGCCCTCGCTCTGGGCGACGAGGGATTGCTCGGGCCACCGCCCGAGTCGGGAGTGGACCTCGCCGGCCTCGCGACCGTCTCTGATTCGATGCCGCTCATCGACGGCAACCGCCGGCTCGTGCACCGGGCCATCCAGTCGATCCGGCGCGGAGAACGCCCGGGCATCGTGGCGCTGCTCTCCGCCGCCGGGCAGGGATATCGGGGCATCACCCCACGCGGGCTGTCGTTCACCTTGGCGCCCGCGATCAACGCGGCCGGACGGTTGGGGGATGCCACCCGTGCGCTCAACCTGATGCTCGAGTCGGATCCGCACCGTGCTCGGGAGATGGCGGATGAACTGTGGTCGCTCAACTCGGAGCGGCGCGGCATCGAGCAGCGGGTCACGGCGGAGGCCGTGGCGATTCTGGATTCACAGCCCGAGGAGCGTCACGCGGCGATTACGGTCGTGGGAGGGGAGGGATGGCACGAGGGAGTGGTGGGCATCGTGGCATCCCGCCTGGTCGAGCGCTACGGCCGACCCGCGATCGTCCTGTCGCAGTCGGGTGCCGTCGCCAAGGGGTCTGGGCGCAGCTTGCCCGGGCTCGACCTGCACGGAATCGTGTCGGAGGCGTCGGGTCTCCTCACGCGCTGGGGAGGGCATGCCGGCGCGGTCGGGGTGTCGCTCGCGTCGGATGACATTCCCGCATTCCGCAGAGCGCTCAACGACGCCGCCGCCGGACGCCACGCCGAGATCGCCCGTGCGCGCACGAAAGCCGTGGACGCCGTCGCCGCCGGAGTCGATCTCACGCTCCCGGCCGCCGAGGCCCTGGAAGCGCTCGCCCCGTTCGGACGGGGCAACCCGGAGCCTAGGATCGTGGTGCCGGCCTGCGCGGTGTCCGCAATCACACGGGTCGGCGACGGGCGCCACCTGCGCCTCCGGCTCGCGGCAGGCGGTGTGACGCTCCCCGCGATCGGGTTCTCGATGGGGCGGGAGGCGGACGGACTCGTCTCGGCAGGGGACGACGCGCGGTACGACGTGGTTGCCCGGCTGGAGGTCGAACGCTGGCAGGACACCGTGGGTGCGCGTGTGACCATGGAGCAGATCACCCGGCTTCCCCAGGGGCCCGAGGTGGCCGGCCTCTGTGCGACTCCGTGCGATGTGTCGTGCGCGTACCGCGTCGCTCCGGACGCGATGGCGGCCATGGTGGCCAACCCCTTCGGACCCGTCGCTCCGGACACCGGCCTTGGTGCACCTCATGAGGTGAGGGATCGCCGCGGCGAGGCGCGCGCCCTGTCTCTGGTCATCGCGCTCGCGGGCGCCGATTCCGGCGTGGTGGCCGTCGTCGCGGACATTCCGCGTCGTCGCGCCGCGCTGGACGGTGCCCTCACCCCGGGACGCCTCGGCGTGGAGGTGGCGGTGATCGGTGGCGACCGGTGCGATTTCGATGCGCTCCGGGGACGGATCGCGCTCGCACGCGGTGGCCCGATGCTCGCCATGCTCGATTATCACGCGCTCGCCGAGGTGCGACTCCCGGATGGCGTGCACGTGGTGGCGGTGGATCCGCCTGCGACGGACCGTCAGGCCGCATGGCTCGCCGTGGCGGCCCAGGGGCGCACGCTGCACCTTGCCTGGGGTCCCGAGGAGGCGGCGCTCAGCTTCTCCACGCTCGAGAGCGATCTCCGCGTACGTGAGGTCGCCCGCGCGATCTGGCCCGCCATCACGGCGGCGACGCAGCCGATCGCGTGGGGACACCACGCGGATCGTCTCCTCGCCGGGGATGGCCCTGTGGCGAGGTCCCCCCGGGCCGTCGCCATCGCCCTCGCCGCACTCGCTGAGGCAGGGCTCATCACGGTGGGCCCATCCGGTATCGCGGTCGTCCCGGGTGCCCCGCACGCCGACCTCGACGCTGGGGCGGTGGGCCGCCGTGCCGCGGTGCTCCTCGACGAGGCCCGCATACGTACCGGCCGTGCGATGAGCGTGGGTTTCATGCCACTGGTTCACGGCGGCCCACCGGTCGCTGGCCATGTTTCCCCCCCGGTAAATCCGCGCCCCCAACAAGAGGGCAAAACCTTATAGGAAAGCCATTTTCGCTTGTGAGGAGTGCGAGGAATGCGTGTTACGTGATGGCTCGGTGATGGCTGCAAATCGGTTCGACCGACCGAGATCGCGTCAGAGGGTCGCA
>SHVE01000010.1 GCA_009694365.1 Thermoleophilia bacterium
TCGATCTCCTCGATGCCGCCGGCATGGTGCTGGGAGACCACAGCCGCCCGCTGTTCTCACGCGAGGGTCGCGGCGGCAGTGGGGGCAGGCTTGCCACCCGGAGCGTGCAGGGCATAGTGCACCGCACTGCCACCCATGCAGGGATCATGGGGAAGCGGTGTAGTCCCCACACACTGCGCCACCATACGCAATCCGGGCCCTGCGAGCTGGTGTGGTACGCGGTCTGCTCATTCTTCGTCATCGGGTACGCCCCCCCTTATTGTGCTGACGTGAGCCCTATTTATGAGGACGGTTTCCTCCACCGCCGCGCCCATCGTCCAATATGCGTAGTCACCTACACGGTAATAGGCGTAAACCTTCCTATAGAACGGTCGCTTGAATCCGTTGTCGCGGATGAAGTGGGTAGCGCTTGAGAACTCATCGCTATCACGCGACCTCTTCCTGACGAGATATGAATGCGGGATCCCTTTCATGGTATTCGCCACAACGAACTCATGGTCCGTTACAAAGCCGGTAAAAGACGCCTCTTCCATTATCCGTCCAGTCGCGCGGTGATACGTGCAGGGAATGATGCTGGGTCTACCGAACGGAATCGCTCCCACACCTTCACTTGGTCATTGTTATCAAACGTGACCTCAAACGTCATAGAGAATGAGAGCGAGGTTTCTAAGGACTGGATCATTTGGTCCATATCGTCGTAGTCATACCCAGTTCCGTCCAGCGTGTTCAGTGATCCAAGGAGTGCGAGAAGCCGTTTTCATACAGCCAACCGCCACCCCAGACCCAATGCGTGATGGTGGGATAGATGAACCCGACGAAGATGACGGCGAACGGGATGTAGGCGAGAAACCGTGCCCGGTCGAGCATCGTCCCCCAGACGATCGCCAATGCCACGGCGGCGAACATCGCCTCAAAGAAAAATTTGGTGGGCTCATCGATTCCCGAGTACGCGAGTGAGGAAACGCCGTTGGCGTTGCCGACCTCAAGGAACCACCCGGTGGCCCCCGCGAACCCGCTGCCGTCGCCGAACGCTACGGCGTATCCGACGGCCCAGCACACCACGAGGGCCAAGGAGAAAAGTTGATGATGATCTTCGCGGCCACCGCGCCCGCGTTCTTCATACGCGAGAGGCCCATCTCAAGGGCGGCGAATCCGGCCTGCATCAGCAGTACCAAGCAGCCCGCCGCGATGACCCAGACCGTATCGATGGCAACGGCATTCATTCGGGGATTCCCTCCGGGAAAGGGTTCAGTGCCCCCGAGGCGGGGCTGCGCAAAGGTGTCACTCCGGATCACGCCATCTCATGGTCCTCTGCACAATGGTCTTGAGATTCGTATGTGCACATGGATAAATCCGCACGCGGGGCGGGCCATGGAATCCAGCTCGAGATCCGGGATCCCCGACATCGAGCGTGGGGTCAGGACGTGTGGATGACAGCTATCGGAATCGAACCCGCGGCGAGTTATCCGCGCGCGGTGGGCCACACGACTATGGAAATGCCCATCGCGGTCGTACACGGACGCCCCGGGCACGTTCGGATGGTCGACGGATTCGAGATGACCGCCCACGCCCTTTGTGCCTGGGCGCGCATGGGAAACCGCGACAACCGGCGTCGAGCCGGGGAACCGTTGGCAGAACCCCTACGTCGAGAGTTCAGGCGCGCGGCTGCATGAAGGACGTCTGAACCAGAAGTGGTTGGACTCGCGGCGGGGAGTCCAAGTGCTCGCCGAGGAGTGGCGGACCCTTTGCACCACCGTCCGACCACACAGCGCGCCTGATGGGCTCACCGCCACCGAGATCACGCAACAGGTCACATCGATTCCCCCGCTCTCGTAGTGGGGGGATCGAAATGGGATCCCCAGAACAGGGGTATGGAGGATACCGGGATCGAACCGGTGACCTCTACGCTGCCAGCGTAGCGCTCTCCCATCTGAGCTAATCCCCCGGGAACGGGCGTGAGTATAGACGCCCTTAGATCTCGTCGGAGATCGCCACCGGACCGTTCGGTGCGCCGTCCCCGTCGAAGCGTTCTCGTGGCGCATCCCGCCACAACCGGTCGAGACGGTAGAAGGCCCGCGTCTCCGGAGTGAACACATGCACGACGATGTCAAGGGCGTCCACGAGGATCCAGTCACCTTCCTTCTGGCCCTCCACACGCTTCGGCGTCACGCCGTGTTCACTCTTGAGCCGAGACCGGAGATCCTCCGCAATCGACTTCGTCTGTCGTGGGGTACGACCGGTGCAGATCACGAGGTGATCCGTGTAATCCACCAGTCCACGCATGTCGAGCAGCACGATGTCCTCCGCCTTCTTGTCGTAGGCGATGGCCGCGGCGCTCCGCGCGAGTTCCTTTGTGTCCGAGAGGTCCCCCCAGTCGACGAACGATCGTGGGTGAGGGTAGTCGTGCCTCCGCCCCTCATCAAGACGTGCGGTAGACATCGAGTAGATCAGCGACGACGACGCCACCGATGCCGAAACGGCATCCGGGCCCATCAAGAAGTGCGGTAGACCTCGAGCAGATCCGCAACCGGGGCGGGTACCAGATCACGAATGTCCGCTCCCGTTTCTAGGCGCTCACGCACGAGGGTGGACGAGATCGAGATCTCGGGCATATCCACACGGTCCACGCGGCCCCGGGCCACCGACAACTCCACATCGGTCACACTCCGGTCTCCCGTGCCGGGACGATGTGCCACTGCCAGCCGGGCAATGGTCACGATTCGCTCCGGACGGCTCCATGTGGCCAAACCCGCCAACTGATCGGCGCCCAGAATGAACCAGAGGTCCGCACCGGGATTCTCGGCCGCCACCCGCTCGAGGGTATCGGCGGTGTAGGAGGGTCCCGGGCGGTCCACCTCGATGCGGGAGACCACGAGATGTTCGTCGTTCTCCACCGCTGCCTCGACGAGGGCCACCCGGCGCTCCGCCGGAATTGTGCACCCGCGGGGTTTGTGGGGCGGAGATCCGGCCGGCACCAGCAGCACCTGATCGAGGCCCAGCTGACGCATCGCCTCACGGGCGAGAATCAGGTGGCCGTCGTGCGGCGGGTCGAAGCTCCCGCCCATCACGCCGATCCTCACGGGATCAGCGGGTGTGGCCGGTGCCCGTGACCAGGTACTTCACGGTCGTGAGGTCGGCGAGACCGATCGGTCCGCGGGCGTGCAACTTCTGCGTCGAGATTCCGATCTCCGCGCCCATTCCAAACTCGCCGCCGTCCGTGAAACGCGTGGACGCGTTGACGTACACCACCGCTGAATCAACGCCCTGCTGGAACGCCTGGGCCGCCGGGAGTGACTCGGTGATGATGGCCTCGCTGTGCCCCGAGCCGAAGTGGTTGATGTGGTCCACGGCCTCGTCCACCGATCCGACGATGGCCACCGATAGGACCAGGGCGAGAAACTCCGTGGCGAAGTCCTTGTCGCTGGCCGCGACGGCCTGACCGGCGACGGCACCCAGATGCCCGCGCACCTCATCCGATACCCGGAGCTCCACGCCCTCGGCCAGCAGCGCTTCGGCAACGCGGGGCAGGAAGACCGGTGCCACCGCCCGATGCACAAGCAGGGTCTCACACGCATTGCAGACGCCCGGACGCTGCACCTTGGCGTTGATCGCAATGGCCAGTGCCGCGTCGAGATCGGCCGCAGCATCCACGAACACATGGCAGTTACCGGACGCCGCGTAGATCACGGGCACACGGGCGTTGTGCTGGAGGAATGCCTTGAGGTCGTCCCCTCCGCGCGGAATGACCAGATCTACCTTGCCGTCGGCCTGAATGAGGTGCAGCATCTCATCGCGATCGGTGCCGAGCATTGTCACGGCACCGTCGGGTACGCCGACGCCTCGGAGCGCCGACACCACCACATCCCCGAGTATCTCGTTCGACCGTGCGGCGATTCGGCTGCCACGCAGCACGATGGCGTTGCCACTCTTCAGCGCGAGGGCCGCGGAATCGGTCGTCACGTTGGGGCGCCCCTCGTAGATGACGCCGATCACTCCCAGCGGAACGCGCGTCGCCAAGATGTGGAGCCCGTTCGGCACCCGCCAGCCCGCCGTGACCACGCCCACCGGGTCGGGCAGATCCGCAACCACACGAATACCCGCGGCCATGGCTTCGAGACGGGCCTCGTCGAGGAACAGTCGATCAACCGTGGCGAGGGGTGCATCCGACCGACGCGCATCCCGCACATCCTCGGCATTCTCAGACAGGATCTCGCCCGAACGCGCGATGAGCGCGCTGGCCACCGCCTCAAGCGCCGCGGACTTCTCCCCCGGGCCCATGCGTGCGAGCACACGGCTCGCCGTGCGGGCGGCATCAAGCCGCGCGTCAAGGGATGCGTGGGTCGTGGTCATCGACGCCTCACGCTATCGCACCGTCATCGCCGCGCCCTGTCTCATCGCCCACGAGAGCGAGGCGATCGCGATGAATCACCTCACACGCACCGCCGGGCAGCACCTCGCTCACCTGCTCCGACCGCATGCCCTGAACCCGACGGATCTCATCGGCCGACATGTCGACGATGCCCTTCCCCACGTCGTGCCCATTCGGACCCACCACGGTAACGGCATCACCCGCCGTGAACGTCCCCTCACACGACACCACCCCCACCGGGAGCAGGGACGTGCCCTTACGCGTGATGGCATCGGCGGCCCCGGCGTCGACACACACACGGCCCTGGGAGGGCTTGGCGTGACGCAGCCACAGTTTGAAGGCCCCCTCCGCACGACCGGACGGACGAAAGCGGGTGCCAACGGCCTCGCCGGCCGCCGCCCGCGTAATGACGCCCTCCTCAGTGCCGCTGGCGACGATGCACACGACACCGCACGCCGTGGCCATGCTGGCGGATGCGACCTTGCTGGCCACCCCCCCGCGCCCGTTCCCGGCTCCCGGCAGGTCCGCGAGAACGACATCGGCCGGGTCGGTTCCCTCCGCCACATCTGTGATGAGAACCGGCCCGTGCTCACCCGGGCCGTAGAGACCGTCCCGGTCGGTCAACAGCACCAGCACGCGTGCGCGCAGGAGAATCGCCACCTGTGCCGCCAGCACGTCGTTGTCACCGAAGGTCAGTTCGTCGGTGGCGGTGGTGTCGTTCTCGTTGATCACGGGAACGACACCGAACGCCAAAAGACGTTCAAGCGTGTTCCGCGCGTTGAGGTACGACGCCCGGTGCTCGAGATCCGCCGAGGTCAGCAACACCTGACCGGGCACCACCCCGTGGAGGTGGAAACTGGCGATGTAGCGCGCGAACAGAACGCCCTGCCCCACGGCGGACGCGGCCTGCAAGTCGGGCAGGGCGGTCGGGCGGTCGCGCACCCCCAACCGACCGAGGCCACAGGCGATGGCGCCGCTCGTCACGAGCACAGGATGCATGCCGGCGGCCCGAAGACGCGCGACCTCCGCCACGCGCTGAGACAGCACCTGCTCGCGCAGCGCGCCGTCCTCATCCACGAGGGTGGACGACCCGATCTTGATGACGATGACATCGCTCATGACAGCCATCTGATCAGTTCGGCGCGCAGGTCCGTGATCCCCTCCCCACTCTCCACCGATATCGCGTGATCGGCGCCTCGGGGCGGATCGGCAAGATCGCACTTCGTTGCCACCACCACCTCACGGGCGCCCTCGGACATGTACCCGGCCACCCCGGCGCGCACGCGGGCGAGCCGATCGGCCGGATCTTCGGGGTCGGCCGCGTCGAGGCAGTGCACAACGACCGTGGCACGCTCTACCTGCCCGAGAGCTGCACCGCGCCGCTCGGTGCCGTCGGCCGCCAGGCCCGGCAAGTCGGCCACGATGTAGATCTCCTCGAACTCGCCCGTGAGGGTTGCGAGCGCGGGTTCGTTGGTGGTGTGGGAGTAGGGCTTGACCGGGTAGTCGGCGCCGGTGAGCGCGTTGAGCAGCGCGGTCTTGCCCGTGTTGGGCAAACCGACCAACGCCACGTCCACCGGTAGGCGCATCTCAAGGACGATCCACGCCTCCTCACCGTCCTCGCCCGGAACGGTTATCCGCGGGGCGCGCTGCGTGGACGACCGGAAGGCCCGGTTGCCCACCCCGCCACCGCCGCCACGAGCCACCGACACAACGTCGCCCGGGTCCATGAGCATCGCAATCTCGTGGCCGTCGCGCAGCACGCGGGTACCAAGCGGTACGTGCACCGTGAGTGGATCACCGTTCCGGCCGTGGCGGTTTCGGCCCTCACCCTCGGAACCCGCACGGGCCGTGTGGTGAACGCGGGTGCGGAACGCCGTGAGATCGGTGATCTGCTCGTCGGCGAGCAGCAGCACATCTCCACCACGACCGCCGTTGCCCCCATCGGGGCCTCCGCGTGGTGTGTGTGCCTCCCGACGGAACGACAGGCAGCCATGGCCCCCGCGTCCCGCCTGAACGTGGATCTGGGCCCGGTCGGTGAATGACATAGTGCGCGACGCTAGGCCGCGCCCCGGCTTACGCCGCCGGGGTCTCCTCGGGGTGCACGAACACGCGACGCCCCTTGCGACCGTTGGTGAACTCCACGCGGCCCGACAGGGTCGCGAAGATGGTGTGGTCACGACCGATACCCGTGCCGTTGGCCGGGGTGAACACCGTGCCGCGTTGGCGGACGATGATGGATCCCGCCGGCACAACCTGCCCGGAGAACACCTTCACTCCGAGACGCTGGGAGTTCGAATCACGACCGTTGCGGCTGGATCCGCCACCCTTCTTATGCGCCATTCCCTAACCCCCGATACCGGTGATCCGCACTCGCGAGAGACGCGAGCGGTGACCCATCTTGCGCTTGCTGTCCTTCTTCGCGCGATACGTGAGAACCGTGATCTTCGGACCGAGCACATGCTCCTCGACCTCAGCGGTCACGGTACCGCCATCACTGATGCCGTCGGCACCACCAATGGCCAGAACCTTTGGCGAGATGGACTCCCCGGGTTCCGCCGCAATGCGGTCCACGACGATGCGCTCACCCTCACGCACCCTGTATTGCTTGCCCCCGAGGGCGATCACAGCATACTCAGCCACGGCTTCTCCACTGACGTCGGAACGCCCGGCTCCGGACGCGATCGGGGATAGTAGCGATACGTCCCGCCGGGCGCCACGTGACGGGGAGACAACGACCACGGTCACACGTACCCCAGCCATCATCACCGCGGCCATCGCTCTCGCGGGCATGGGCGCGGGTGGCGCCACGGCCGCCGAACTCCGCGTGGAGGGCGGCCCCGATCCGGACGTCCTCGACCCCGCGCACGCACGTGACCAATGACGGGCCCGCATGGGTACGAGGTCGATGGGCCGGATGGAGTGGCCTTCGCGGTCGTAGAGGGTCCGGTGCAGCTCCTGGTTGAGGGAGGTCTGCCCCCGGCCTATTCGCTGTGCGTTACACCACTTGTAGCGACGTGACCTCCCGCTCGCACAGTTCGAGGCCAACTACTACCATCAAAGAGTCTCCGAGTTCGGAGCATCGAGGCCCACGCCATCCCCGCAGGTGCCGCTTGTCCCGGTTTCGCTGATGCAGCCAGCGGTACCGGTCTTCTGGGTGAGGGCACCGGTGGTGGTGTTGCGATCGAACACCGTTACTGCGTCGCTGGTATTTGAGGCGACGAGCTCCCACCGAGTCGTGATTCCCCTGAAACGAATGGGGTGCCCCCCAAGATTGGTCCATCAGCACTCGAATGAGAGCCGCTCGTGGCCGGGCCGATCACGAGCGTGGTGAATCCGGACCTCCCGAGTGCTTGGGCGTACGCACCGACGACAGCCCCGGATGGCCCGGCACGATCACATCTCGCACAGGTGCGTAAGGAGGAGTCCTAGGGCCTTGCCGCCGGCCGAGCGGTGCGCGACCGGGTGCGGGGGCGTGACGGACTCGGGTCAGACGCCGCCGCAGCCGCGGCAGCGCCCCCGATGCGGGCGCTGCCCGGAGCCATCGATCCGTCGCGCTCGAGAATGATCCTCACACCGAGGTCCTCCTCGATCTCTGAGAGCACGGCGCTGTCGTCGGCCTGAAGCACATCGGCCGCCGCCGGGTGCACGGCCACGGTGACCGGTGATTCAGCGGTTGCCTGAAGAGCCAAGCGAATCTGCCGCTCGGTGTCGATCGCGTGCGTCTCGGCACTCACCACGAAGCCCTGGCCGCCGCAGGTGGGGCAGTGCTCGGTCATGATCTCACGCGTGCCGTCGCTGATGTTCTGGCGCGTCATCTGCACCAGTCCCAGCGGGGAGATCTCGACCACGAAGGTCCGCGTGCGATCCTTCGCCAGCGCATCGTTCAGTGCTGCGGTCACCGCCCGGCGGTTCTTGGTGTCGTCCATATCGATGAAGTCGATAACGATGATCCCGCCGATGTCACGCAGGCGCAGTTGGCGTACGACCTCCTCGGCGGCCTCGAGGTTGGTGCGCGTGATGGTCGCCTCGAGGTTGGTGTTGCCCCGACCCACGTTCTTGCCCGAGTTGACGTCGATGACCGTCATCGCCTCGGTGTCGTCAATGACCAGCGACCCCCCCGATTCGAGTGGAACCCGGCGGCTCAGCGTCGAACGGATCGCCGCATCCACCCCATGGGTCTCCATGAGGGGCCGGGCGTCGTCGTAGAGCCGCACGCGGTCCGCCAGTTCGGGCGAGGTGCGCCGGAGAAAGCCCACGATGCGCTCATGCTGACGCGCGTCGTCGACAAGCACCTCGTCCACAGTGTCGTTGAGGATGTCGCGGATCACCTTGAGCGATGAGTCGGCCTCGCTGTACAGCAGTGCCGGCACGTCCACCTGCTCCGACCGCTCACGGATAGCGCGCCACAGAAGGTTGAGTGACGCGAGGTCACGGGCCAGCTCGGTGGCCGATGCCCCTGCGGCCGCCGTCCGCACGATGATCCCCCCACCATCGATGGGCAGTTTCTTGCAGATGTCCCGTAGACGGTGGCGCTCGTCGTCGTCCAGGCGCTTGCTGATGCCGAGACCATCTCCAAACGGCACGTAAACCAGAAAGCGGCCGGCAAGCGACAGTTGCATGGAGAGCCGGGCGCCTTTGGTCCCCATGGGGTCCTTGAGAGCCTGCACGATGACCTCGTCACCCTTCTTCAACAGGTCAGCGATCAGGCGCTTGCGCTTGGGCACGCCCTCCGCCACGACGTCGTCCACGTGGAGGAACCCGCTCTTCCCGATCCCGACATCCACGAACGAGGCCTCCATCCCCGCAAGCACGCTCTCGACGCGGCCCTTCCAGATGTGGCCCACGACGGACCCCTTGCCGCGCCGCTCGATCTGTACCTCGGCAACACGACCGTCCTCTAAAATTGCCACGCGTGTCTCGGCGCGGTCAACGGACACCAGTATCTGCTTGATCAGTTCTTCCCCTTGCGCCTCAGGCGGGCGCGGACGAACGCCGTTACGGCGCTCTTCGAATCGAGTGAGTCGCCGCCCGTAGTCCGCGAGATGCGGTCCTGAGCGACGGCGAGTGCCACCGTAGACGCCCATGCAACCACGCCGCGCGTTATCCATCGGGGTACGGGGACCACATACGACGCGCCGCGGGCGACGGCTGATATGACGAGACCGGTGCCGGTTGCGACAGCAACCTCGGGAACACGTGCCGCACTGAGGCCGCGACCCTCCACCGATCCCGAGCGAACCACCATGGCGAGTTGCGCCGCGGCGGCTCCGGGGAACCAGTTGATGGCACCAGCAACCGCCGACTCGCGGGCTGCGGAGACGACCACCTGCCGACGAACGGCAGGACGGAGCGCCGGATATCGGCGCGCCGCAGGAACCATCCGGGGCCCGAGGGCACGGATGATCCCGTCGGTAATCCGGACGACGGATGCGTCCGACTCGAAATCGTGCGCGAAGACCAGATCGCCAATGGTCACATCGGGATCGGCAAGGATCTCCGCTTCCCGCCGACCCCGGAGGTGATCGGGTGCGACCACCACAATCAGCGTGCGGCGGTTCTGCCGCGCGCGCGCGGCGGTCTCACGGGAGGCGACGCGGGCATCATCGGTCATCCCCAGCGGGATGACCACAAGGTCCGCCGACGGCCGATCACCCACCGGGATTCCGAGACGGGATGAGAGACGCTCGGTGAGGACCGGATCGCCGGGCAGCAGCACGACGGTGCCACCGTCGAGGGCCTCCTCGTGGTACCCCTTGGTGTCCTTCGCGAGAGTGGTGACGCGCTTCGCGAGGGTGAGGATGGCCCCCACCGTCAGCCCGCTCCGGCCCCGGGGTCGCGCCCACGCATGCCGATGCGAAGGAGGACGCCGACGGCGACGAGGTTGGTCAGTGTGTGGCTCCCGCCGTACGACATGAAAGGCAACGGGATTCCAGTGATCGGCATGATCCCCACGTTCATCCCGATGTTAACGAACACCTCGAACGCCAGCATCGCCGTAAGCCCTGCGGCCATCAGTCGCTCGAGTTCACTGGGAGCTCGTCGCATGATCACGATGGCCCGCCAGATGATGATGAAGTAGACCCCGATCAGAAACCCGGCTCCGAGGAATCCGAACATCTCTGCGACCACGGCGAAGATGAAGTCGGTGTGGTGTTCGGGGAGGAAGTCGTTGATCGTCTGGGTCGCGCCATCCGGCCCCTTACCGAACGCACCGCCCGATCCGATAGCCGTCTTGCTCTGATCCAGTTGATATCCGGTCTGAGACCGATCGCTTCCAGAGTCGACGAACGCCGTGAGGCGGTCCACCTGATACGGCCGCAGCACGTTGAGCCCGGCCGCCGGCAGCAGGTACAGCACGACGGCCGCGAGAGTCACGACCACTACACCACACATGACGAAGTGGGAGATGGGCTGCCCCGCCACCCACAGGATTACGAGGGCGATCGCGGCGTACACAAGTGACGTCCCGAGATCGGGTTGTAAGAACACGATCACGGCGGGTACGGCGGCGACCCCGGCGATCAGCCGCGACAGTCGTCCGGGTTCGATTTTCCGGACGCGCTCCACGACCAACGCTGCAATGACGAACGCGATGACCAACTTGCCGAGTTCTGACGGCTGCAACCGGATCGGTCCGAACTCGATCCACCGGGTGGACCCCCGTGCGGACGCGCCGAGCACGAGGACCGAGCCCACGGCGGCGATGAGGATGGCGTAGAGCGTCCACAGGTACTTCACGAGGCGCTCGAGATCGAGGCGCAGGGTGACGACAAGCGCGACGATCCCAATGATCGTGTACGCCACCTGCCGAGTGAAGAAAAACCCGGGGTCCGCTGCGATGTCGCTCTCGGTGGCCGCCCGCACCACGTAGACCCCGAAACCCGAGATACACAGGACCGCCCCGAGAAGCCACCAGTCGAAACCGGCGAGCGACGTCGCACGACGGATGGCGGATACTCGGTGCATCCTCCCCGGGACGGTCGCCATCAGTTGACCTTGGCCCCGGTGCCGCACCGCGACTCAAAGAAGCCCAGCGACGCCGCTATGGTCCGGCACGCGGCCGGTGCCGCGGAGTTGGCACCCTGCCCACCGCGCTCCACCACCACGGCAACCACGATTCTCGGGTTGTCGGCAGGCGCGTACCCCACGTACCACGCGTGATCCACACCGCTCGGGTTCTCGGCGGTACCGGTTTTGCCCGCAACGCGGAACGCCACGGGAAGTCCACCGAACACCGGCGCCGCGGTCCCCGCGTTGCCATTGGCCGCTCGCACAAGCCCGGTCCGGATGAGTGCGAGGTGGGGCGCTGCGAGACCCAGCGACCTCGTGGCCCGGGCACTGACGAGGTCGCGCAGCACCTTCCCATCGGCGTCCACAACTGCCTTTCCGAGCGTCGGTGTCACCACCGTGCCGCCATTGGCAAGCGCCGCGTAGGCCACCGCCATTTGGATGGGAGTCACCAACACGTTGCCCTGCCCGATCGACATGTTTATCGAGTCACCCGGTCGCCATGAGCAGTCAATCGGGTCGACCGAGGAGTCACACGTCCGACGTTTGTACGCCAGGTCGGGCACAAGGCCCGCACTCTCGCCCTCGGTGAGATCGATGCCGGTCGGGCGGCCCAAGCCGAAGCGACGTGACCACTCCTGCATCGGCCACCCACGCGTGCGATACGTCCGGTCACCCAGACTGTAGAAGAAGGTGTCGCTCGACACCTCAAGTGCCTGCGGGAGGGTGAGTATCCCATGGGCGGTGTTGTTGAAACCATGGAATCGCGTCTTGTAGAAGACCAGCGATCCCGGCGAGTCGAGCCGTTCACCGGCCGTGTAGAGGCCACTCGACAGGGCGGCGGCGGCAGTGATCGCCTTGAACGTGGATGCCGCCGGGTACTCCCCGGCGATCGCCCGATCGAGCAGGGGGTGGCTCGGGCTCGTGAGCACGCGCCGTACATCGCGGGCCGTTCCCGACTCGAACACCGAAGGGTCGTAGGTCGGGAAGGACGCCATTGCGAGCACGGCGCCCGTCCGGGGATCGAGGGCGACGCCTGCGGCGCCCGTGGACGTACCGGACCACGCCATCTCATCCCGCAGAGCGGACTCAAGCGCCCTCTGCACCGGAAGGTCGATGGAGAGTTGCAGCGTTTCGCCGGACCGTGGCGGCGTCTGCGAGAGCACCCCACGCCCCACGATCTCCCCGCGCGCATCCACCTCCACCTGCTCGCGCCCCGCGATGCCGCGCAGATACTGCTCGTACTGGGCCTCGATGCCCGCACGCCCGACCGTCTCGTTGCCCAGGTAACCCGTGTCGTGGTACTGCTCGGCGTGCTCGATGGGAATCGGACCCACGTACCCGAGCACGTGGGCGGCAACCGTGCCCACGGGGTAGTCGCGCACGTACGCGGCCTGCAAACCAACGCCGGTGAGTTGGGACCTACGCTCCTCCACATACGCCTTCAGCTCTGGGGAGACCTCCTCCTCCAGCACCACGGCCTCGAACGGGCTGACCTTGGACACCCGGTTCACCTTGGCAACGAAATAGCCGGGCGGGTGCCCAAGTGCCCGGGACAGACGCCGCAGTGTGCGTTGTCCCTCCTCTCCCGCCAGTTCCTGCGGGGTGGCGACGAGGTTGAGCACCTCCCTGCTGGTGACGAGTGCCGTGCCGTTGCGGTCGGTGATCGCGCCGCGGGGCGCCTCGGTGATGACGGTGCGCAGGCGGTTCGACTCGGCACGTTCCTGATACCCCGCGCCACCGATGACCTGCAGAAACCACAGACGCGCCACGAGCACCACGAACAGGACCATCACGGTGGCCGAGAACGATGCCATGCGGAGGACCGACCGCGGTGGACGCGACCTGCGAGGGCGCGGTGGACGCGGGGTATCGCTCGAGGGCAGGTCCGGAGGCAGCGGGGTCGTGGTGCTCACCCGGCGAGCATCCCCGGTTGCACCACTACCGGTGCTCCGAGAAGGCGCCGCGCGATAACGAGCACCAGCGGGGCGATGAGGGCGGTGAGCACGATGGTGGGGACGATCATGCGACCCGCGACGGCCGACACGGCGATCTCCGTCCCGAGCAGCAACTGGAAAACCGCGTAGCCCACTTGCACGAAGAGGGCCGCAGCGACCACGAGACCGAGCGGCAGGCCGAGGGTCTGGGCCTCGGGGCGATCGGCGAAACGACCGCACCACCATCCCACGAGCAGGTAGAGCAGTGCGAGCACCCCGAGGGTGCCCATCGGGCTCGTGATCTCCACGAGGAATCCGGAGCCGAACCCAGCGACCGCCCCCACGAAGGGACCACGCAGCACGGCCACGATCACCACGAGCGTCACGACGATGTCCGGACAGCCGTCGGCCACCGTGATGTATGGCATGAGGGTGATCTGCAGGAGCACGGCGACCGCCGCCATGAGCCCCACGCGCCCGAGTCCGCTCGGTCGGTCGGGAAGTTCACGCACGCGCCCGACGGGGAGGGAGCGGACCGGGCCGGTGTCGCCCGTTACGGGCTCGCTCACCCCTCCGCCCTCCGTCGCGCGGCGGCCGAGCGAGGGGCGAGCACCGCGACCGAGGCGAGCGAGCGTACGTCCACGTACGGGGTCACCTGAATCGTCTGGAAGGTGTCGACGTCACGCGATCCCGCGCCGACCACCTGGCCCACAGGGATTCCCCGCGGAAACACCGACGGCAACCGCATGTCGGCAACGAACCCCGCCGTACGGACCACGGACCCCGGGCGGACGCGGAACTCACGCGGTACCCCGTCCAGCGTCAACTGGCCGGCCACCGTCGGGCGCAACACGCCGAGCGCACCGCCGGAGCCGTCAACCGTGGAACCCACGCGGACGGACGAGTCGGTGATGAACGTGACCACCGAACTCCCGCGTGACACCGACGAGATGACCCCGATGAGCGACGACCCAGGCTCCCCGGCGGCCACCACCGGACTGTTGACCACGATCCCGTCCGACGTTCCCGCATCGAGCCGGGCACGGGAGTACCAATTAGTGGGCGAGCGTCCGATGATCGACGTCATCACGGCCGTGTAGCCGGTGGGAACACTGTCGTCGATGCGCAGCAGGGCGCGAAGGCGCGCGACCTCAGCCCTCTGATCAGATAGCGAGAGCACCTTGGCCCGAAGCGCGGCGTTCTCCTCCGTGAGGCGATCGTTCTCGCCACGGGCATCGAAGAGACCCGCCACCCAGTCCCAGCCGTCACGGAACGGCTGCACGATACGACTGCCCACGGATTGCAGGGGTGCCACCGCACCGCCCGCCAACTTCTGCGCACCATGCATGGGGCCGCCGGTGCTCTCGCGGAAGTACGCGGTGAACACGAGCAGACACAGCACCACGAGACCGCCGACCACAGTCCGACGGATCAGTGTGCGACGCCTCTCGATGTCATCTCTACGCGGGGATTCGGGGATCTCGGGTCCTCCTCGGGACGCTCCGGTCGTGGGCTCCACGATATGTCACCCACACGACATGACACATGGACCCGGGGCCGCCGGCACTCAGTACCGGGGGCGTCTCCTGCGTCGCTTTGCGGCGGATGACCGACGCATGACATCGAACTCGTCGAGCGAGCGCCCGGAGCCCACGGCGACGCACGTGAGCGGGCTGTCCGCAATATGGACGGGCATCTCGGTCTCGGCGCGCAGACGATCGTCGAGCCCGGCGAGCAACGAGCCGCCACCAGCCATCACGATGCCCCGATCCATGATGTCGGACGCGAGCTCGGGGGGAGTGCGATCCAAGGTGGCCTTGACGGCGTCCACGATCTGACTCACCGGCTCCGCGAGCGCCTCACGCACCTGCTGCGACGTCAGTAGCACCGTCTTGGGAAGCCCGGAGACCATGTCGCGGCCGCGGATCTCCGCCTCCAACTCGTCCTTCAACGCGAACGCCGATCCGATCTCGAGCTTGACCTCCTCGGCGGTCTGGGAACCGATCAGGAGCTTATGCTCACGCTTCGCGTAGGCGATGATGGCCTCATCCAACTCGTCGCCGCCCACGCGGATCGACTGCGCCACCACGATGCCGCCGAGGGAGATCACCGCCACCTCGGTAGTGCCGCCCCCGATGTCCACGATCATATTCCCGGTCGGTTCGCCAACGGGCAGGCCCGCGCCGATGGCGGCGGCCATGGGCTCCTCGATCAGGTACGCCTGACGCGCACCCGCCGAGAGGGTGGCCTCCTCCACGGCGCGCTTCTCCACACCGGTCACCCCGGAGGGGACGCACACCACCACGCGCGGGTGCGCCCACCGATTCTGGTGCACCTTCTGAATGAAGTGCCGGAGCATCGTTTCGGTCACGTCGAAGTCGGCAATGACGCCATCCTTCAGCGGTCGAATGGCGGTGATGTTGCCCGGGGTGCGACCGAGCATGCGCTTCGCCTCGATGCCCACGGCGTGGACCTCACCCGTCCGCTGGTCAATGGCCACGACCGACGGCTCCGAGAGCACGATTCCGCGACCCTTCACGTACACGAGGGTGTTGGCGGTACCAAGGTCCACGGCCATGTCGCGGCCGCCGAACCCCGTCAGGTAATTCATGAGACCGATCGGGGGCCTCCCGGGGTGTCAGTGGTGGAACGTCGGCGCCTGATGGCGCCCGACCGACAGGGTATCCCACCCCGCAATTTCCGCGAATCCCCTCTGATCCCCTGCACGGGGCGTTGCATCGGAGCGCCGCACAGGCGCTGTCGCCGGGCGACGCTCTCTCATCCCCACTCCCATTCCGTCGTGGCCCCCGCGGCATCCGCCCCGGTCCCCATACGCCGTGGAGGGAGCGTCGGTCCGGACCCCCGGCCCCGGAGTACCCGGAGGTCATCGTGCGACTACGGGCGGAGGCCCGCCGCGACCAGCAGGGCGGTGACCTCGGCGGTCGGCAACCCAATCACAGTCGTCGCGTCACCCACTAGGCGCGCGATCAAATCGCTGCCCCGGCCCTGCACCGCGTATGAGCCCGCACGGCCCTGCCACTCCCCCGCGTCGAGGTAGCGGGCGATGCACGCGTCGTCCATCTCGTGCATGTGCACCTCGGCGTGCGCCAGGGCGTCGGTCTCCCCCCCATCAGTGATGAGTACGACCGCCGTCATCACCGCATGTGCGCGTCCCGACAGGGAACGCAACATCGCGGCCGCCTCGTCGCGGCCGGTGGCCTTTCCACACACTCGACCGTCCAGCACGACCTCGGTGTCGACGCCCAGCACTCCTCCGCCGTCGGGGATCCCCACACGCTCCGCCACCTCGCGCGCCTTGCCCCGTGCGTGGGCCATGACCCGCTCGGCAGGAGGTAGGGCGGGGTCAGTGTCCTCCGCCTCACGCGAGGCGACAACACGAAAGGTCACGCCAAGTGCCCCCAGCAAGCCACGTCGCTGGGGGGAGCGCGAGGCGAGGATGATCAGCCGAGGATCTCGGCGCCGGTGAAGTGGATTCCAAGTTCGCGGACCGCGGACTCGGTGCCGTCGGATCCGTGGATCACGTTCTGGCCGAGATCCAGTGCGTAGTCACCGCGGATGGTGCCGGGTGCGCTATCCCGGGGGTTGGTGGTGCCCATCATCATGCGACAGGCGCCGATGGCGCCCTCACCGCGAATGGCCATCATCACGACCGGCCCGGAGGTGATGAACTCCACCAAATCTGCGAAGAACGGCCTGTCGCAGTGCTCGGAGTAATGCTCCTCGGCCGCATCCCGCGACATCACGACCTTTTTCAGACCGACGACGTCGAATCCGCGCCGCTCAAAGCGGGCGAGGATCTCGCCGGAGAGGTTGCGGGCAACCGCGTCGGGCTTCACCATCACGAAGGTGGTCTCGATCATGGTCTGAGGGGCTCCGCGTCGGGGATGAGGTCGTCACGGGATACCCGCGTCACACGGGTGGACTGGGAGGCGCTGGGTGACGGGGCCGCAGGGGCCGCACAGTACGGGCACACACGCCACGCCGGCTCGAGTGCCTCACTGCAGCGGCGGCAGGGCTGGCGAAGCGAGGTGGTACACGTGGGGCACACGAGGAACTTCGGCCCCACGGTGGCGTCGCACTCCGGGCACCGGAGGCCGTACACCTGCGCCTCGAGCGCCAAGGTCTCGATCTCGCGATCGTGGGCGTCGGTGAGGTACTCCGGCGGTCGGATGAACAGGTACACGAGCGCGCCGAGGAAGGGGATGATCAGCGCGATGGCCGTGGATCCTGCGACGACGTTGGCGCTCTCGGAGCGACGGCGGGCGTCTTGGTACACCCAATAGGCGAGCGCCAGCCAGAGGGCGATGGCGAAAACCTGGAACATGACGAGTGCGATCGACCAGAGAGTCGACCCGAAAAAACTCGATACCGACCCGAGCGGGCCACTTCCTGAACTCATCGCGCCCCCCATACGGTCGCGGCGTGGACACTCTGCCCTCGGGCGGCGGCGAGTGTACCACCGGTACCGCCATGCACCCGCGCCCCCACGATGGGCTGGAGGTCGGAGAGCAGATGCAGCGATCCGGCCACTAAAACCGCCCCATCTGGGCCGGCCTCGGCGCACGCCCGTTCGAAGGCGCGCGTGGGCCCGGGAACAACATCGGCGGGAACCCCGCGGCCGGTGAACAGACGTGCGATGGGCTCGGGACGCATGGCCCGTCCGGTGGATGCCCGGGTCACATGCGCGCTGTGGATCACCGGGGCGAGGGCGTCGCAGATTCCGGCGGCGTCCTTGTCGGCCATCATCCCGATAACGGCCACGGGACGGACGTCGCCCAGTATCTCGGGAAGGGCCTCGGCCAGCGCGCGTGCACCCGCCGGGTTGTGTGCGCCGTCCAGCACGATGACCGGTGAACCGGGGATCACCTGGAGGCGTCCGGGGTTTGCCACACGGGCGATCCCCTCCTCCACCACGTCGGGATCGAGGCCATGGCCCAACATCCGCTCCGCGGCGGCGACCGCCACGGCCATGTTGTCGCGCTGCCACGCGCCCAGAACCTCCGCGTGGACCTCAACCGTGCCGTTGGGAGTGCGGATTGTCATGGGGAACCGGTTTCCGGGTGAGACCTCGATCTCCTGCCCAACCCGCCATCCGCTCATCCCCCTAGCGGATATCGCGGCGCGCACGCCGGGCCCGGTGCGGTCGTCGAGTCGGCCCACTACGAGACCGTCGAACGCGTCCGGCGCCACACCAAGCTTCTCGGCCGCGATCAGTTCGACCGTGTCCCCGAGCAGATCCACGTGATCGAGGTCCACTCCGGTCAACGCCACCACGGAGGCGCCGATAACGTTGGTGGCGTCGAGCCGACCGCCGAGACCCGCTTCGACGACTACGGCGTCCGCTCCCGCAGCGGCGAGGGCATCGAGCGCAAGCACCGTGAGGGCCTCGAACTGCGTGATGGCCCCCTCGGGAATGCTCGGAACCGCGCGACGGACCCGGGTGGCCGCCACGGCGAACGCCTGGGGGGTGATGTCGTGGCCGTCCAGTGCGACGCGCTCCCGCCACCCCGTGACATGGGGCGACACGTACGCACCGGTGCGCAGGCCCGACGCGGTGAGGAAGGCCGCCGCCATGCGCGTGACCGACGTCTTACCGTTGGTACCCACCACGTGGATGGACGGGACGCTGCGGCACGGCTGCCCCAGCGCCTGCATGAGCGCACTCACACGATCGAGGCCGAACCTCATTCCCATGAGGTCGAGCTCCGCAATCCACTGCTCAGCGGCCTCCGGGGTCACGAACGACTACTCCAGCGCGTCGAGGCGCGCGGTGATCTCATCGGCCTCCACGGTGAAGCGCCCGACCTTCTCGCGCTCGGCCTCCACGAGGTGCGCGGGCGCACGGCTCGCGAACCGCTCATTCCGAAGTTGCGTCTCGGCCCGAGCGAGTTCCGTGCGGGCGATCGCGAGCGCGGCCTCGAGGCGTGCCCGGTCGGCGCCCGCATCCACTTCGGGGGCCTGCACGAGGAGGTGTCCGAATGCCGTGGGAACCACGAGGGCCGTACGTCCGGGATCGCCCACCTCCACACCGGCGATTGCCGCGAGGGCGTCGACGGGCACCACGTCAGGGCCGTCGCTCACGATGGCCACCAGCAGCAGCGTCCGAGGGGAGATGCCGTGCTCGGCCCGCACCGACCGAATCGCCTGCACACACTCTCGCAGCGCCACCATGGCGGCCTCGGCCTCGGGGTCGCGCGGACCGGGAGCCAGGGCCGGGGCGTGCGTGAGCATGAGCCCGTCCGAGCCGGGGAGACGACTCCAACATTCCTCGGTGGTGAACGGGATGACCGGATGCGCCATGGCGAGCACCTGCTCGAGCGCGGCACCAGCGAACTCCGGCGTGGCGAGAGAGGTTTTCAGAAGTTCCAGATACCAGTCGCACAGGTCATCGAAGATGAGGTGGTAGAGGTGATCGGCGAACTGACTGAAGTCGAAGGCCTCGACCGACGTGCGGGACTCCTCGATGGCGTTGCCGATGACCGAGGCGATCCAGCGATCCCCGAGCGTCGTGGGCTCGGCCACACTGCCGGCACGGCCTCCGCGTTCCACCACGAGGCGCGTGGCGTTCCAGAGCTTGGTGACCAGTTGGCGCCCCTGGCGGATGCGATCCTCGCTGAACCGCACGTCCTGGGTAGATGTGATCATGAGGAGGCCAAACCGAAGGGCATCGGCGCCGTCACGGTCCACCACCTCGAGCGGATCAATGCCCGTGCCGAGACTCTTGCTCATGCGACGACCGTCGGTGGCCTGAACCACGGAGTGGATGTAGACGTCGCGAAACGGCACCTCGTCCATGTACTCGAGGCCCATCATCACCATGCGCGCCACCCACAGGAAGATGATCTCCCGGGCGGTCGAGAGCACGCTGGTCGGATAGAACCGCGCCAGTTCGGGAGACTGATCGGGCCAGCCGAGCGTGGCGAAGGGCCAGAGCGCCGAACTGAACCATGTATCGAGCACATCGGGGTCGCGTTCCCAGCCGTCGCCCTCGGGGGCGTCGAGCCCCACGTACACCTCATCCCCCCGGTACCACACCGGTAACTGGTGCCCCCACCACAACTGGCGGGAGAGGCACCAGGGGCGGATCTCCGACAGCCAGTCCTGACACACCCGGCCCCACGTCGGCGGAGTGAACCGCACACGACCGTCGCGCACGGCCGCAATCGCCGGCACGGCCAACGCCTCCATGGCGCAGAACCACTGGAGCGAGAGGAGCGGCTCGACGCGCGCGCCCGAGCGGTGCGAGAAGGGCACCGTGTGCAGGTAGTCCTCACTCCCCCGAATCAGGCCCGCCGCCGCGAGGTCCGCCACCACACGTGTCTGTGCCTCAGCCACGGTGAGGCCCCGGTAGGCCTCCGGAGCATTGGCGGTCATGCGGCCGTCCTCACCGATGACCTGAATCGCCTCGAGATCGTGGCGCCGCATGATCTCGAAATCGTTGGGATCGTGCGCCGGGGTCACCTTGAGCGCGCCCGTGCCAAACGACGGGTCCACATGCTCATCCGCGATGATCGGAATCTCACGGCCCGAGAGCGGCAGGGTGACGGTCCTCCCCACCAGCCCACGGTAGCGCTCATCAGTGGGATTGACGGCCACGGCTGTGTCTCCCAGCATTGTCTCCGCCCGCACGGTTGCCACAACGATCTCGCCCGACCCATCCGTGAGCGGATACGCGATACGCACCAGGGTGTCGGTGACCTCGCGGTTCTCCACCTCGAGGTCCGAGATCGCCGAGCCGAGGCCCGGGTCCCAGTTCACGAGATACGTGTCGCGATAGATGTACCCCTTCTCGTACAGATCGCAGAAGACCCGCACCACGGCCCGGGCATAGCCGTCGTCCATGGTGAACCGCTCTCGTGAGAAGTCCATGGTGCAGCCGAGGCGTGTGAACTGCTGGACGATTCGCCCGCCGTACTCGGCCTTCCACTTCCACACGCGCTCGAGGAACGCCTCCCGCCCGAGGTCGGTTCGCCGCACGCCGTCCTTCGCCAGATCCTTCTCCACCACCGCCTGCGTGGCGATGCCCGCGTGATCGGTACCGCAGATCCACTCGGTCTCGTAGCCCGCCATTCGGTGGCGACGGATCAATACGTCTTGGATGGTGCCGTTGAGCGCATGGCCCATGTGCAGCGCACCGGTGACGTTGGGGGGCGGAACGGCGATGACGTACGGTGGCCGCGGGCTCGCGGGGTCACCCCGCTGAACACCCGACTCCCTCCACGCGATAACCCACCGCGCCTCGACCTCGTGGGGATCGAGGCGGGCCGGCCAGGCGCCTGCCTCCTCGGGCGTGGCTACGCCGACTCCCCGGCCTCTGCGAGGGGGAGATGCTCATCGGCGGCGTCGCGGTCGTCTTGGGAGGCTTCGGTGACCAATGTCGGCCGAAGGCCCTTCTCGATCGTCTCGCGGGTGACCACACACTTACGCACGTCATTGCGTGATGGCAGCTCGAACATGACGTCGAGGAGCGCCGTCTCGATGATGGACCGCAGACCCCGGGCGCCGGTCTTGCGCTTCAGCGCGCGGTCGGCGATGGCGTAGAGCGAATCCTCGCTGAACACCAGTTCGGCGTCGTCGAGCGAGAAAAACCGCTGATACTGGCGGGTCAGCGCGTTCTTCGGCTCGGTAAGGATGGTGACCAGATCATCACGGGTGAGTTGATGCACGGCGCTGACGATGGGGAGGCGGCCGATGAACTCGGGGATGAGGCCGTAGTGGACGAGATCCTCGGGCAGCACCTGGCCGAAGAGATCCGTTCCGTCCGCCGTGGTGGTACGGGGAAGCTCAGCGGCGAACCCGACGCCCTTTCTGCCGATGCGCTTGTCGATGACCTTCTCGATATCGGCGAACGCACCACCACAGATGAACAGGATGTTGGTGGTGTCAATGGTGAGGAACTCCTGATGCGGGTGCTTGCGCCCGCCCTGCGGTGGCACGGAGGCCACTGTCCCCTCAAGGATCTTGAGGAGCGCCTGCTGCACGCCCTCGCCCGAGACGTCACGCGTGATGGACGGGTTGTCGCTCTTGCGGGCAATCTTGTCGACCTCGTCGATGTAGATGATCCCGGTCTCGGCACGCTTGATGTCGAAGTCGGCGGCCTGGATCAGCTTGAGGAGGATGTTCTCGACGTCCTCGCCCACATATCCGGCTTCGGTGAGCGCCGTGGCGTCCGCGATGGCGAACGGCACGTTGATGATGCGTGCAAGGGTCTGCGCCAGCAGCGTCTTGCCGCACCCGGTGGGGCCGAGGAGCAGGATGTTGCTCTTGTGGAGTTCCACGTCGGAATCGCCGGATTCGGCCACCTGAACACGCTTGTAGTGGTTGTACACGGCGACCGAGAGGATCCTCTTGGCCTCCTCCTGCCCCACCACGTAGTCGTTCAAGACGGCGTAGATCTCGCGCGGGCGCGGGAGGGTGCCGGCCTCGATCGCCGTGGGGGTCGCGACGACCTCCTCGTCGATGATCTCGTTGCAGAGATCAATGCACTCGTCACAGATGTAGACGCCGGGGCCGGCGATGAGCTTCTTGACCTGACGCTGAGACTTCCCGCAGAAACTGCACAGGAGCTGCTCGCCGGTATCACTGGTGCTTTCGGACATCTCCGCCTTCGTGCGCTCGGGAGCCCCGCCTCAGATCACGGGGCGCTGGGCGTCGTTGCCGTCGGCGTCTTCGCCGCTGACGTCTTTGGGGTCGGTTTCTTCGCCGTGCCCTCTGCTGCGGGCGTCTTCTTCGCCGCGGCGGTCCCGCTCCCCTTCGCACTCGACGTTGCAGGCTTCGTCACGGCGGCCGTCTTCGCGGCAGGCTCCTTGGCGACGGGCTTCTTCGCAGCGGGTTCCTTCACGACGGGCGTCGTTGCGACGGACTTCGTCGCGGCGGACTTCGTCGCGGCGGGCTTCGTTGCGGCGGGCTTCGTTGCGACGGGCTTCGTTGCGGCGGGCTTCGTTGCGACGCGCTTCGTTGCGGCGGGTTCCTTCGCGACGGGCTTCTTCGCGGCGGGTTCCTTCGCGACGGGCTTCGTTGCGACGGGCTTCTTCGCGGCGGGTTCCTTCGCGACGGGCTTCTTCGCGGCGGGCTTCGTCGCAGCGGGTTCCTTCGCGACGGGCTTCGTTGCGACGGGCTTCGTTGCGACGGGTTCCTTCGCGGCGACGGCGATCCGCTGCTCCCCTTCCTCGGGGGTGATGTCCTTGGAAGATGTGACGATGAGATCCACCGCACGCTCCACACGAAGGTCTTGCCGGAGGCTGTCCCAGCCGCCAGCGCCCTTGAGTGCCGCGATCAGCTCATCGGCATCTCGACCGGCTTCGGTGGCGTCGGTACGCACGCGCTCTTCGATCTCGGCGTCGGTCAGCTCAATCTTCTCAGCATCGGCAATCGCCTCCACCACCATTTCACGCCGGATCGACATCTGCGCGTCCTCGCGCAGCGAATCACGGGCCTGATCCATGGTCTGCCCCTGCATCGCCAGAAACTGCTCCAAGCTCACGCTCTTCGGCAGTTGGTGCGAGGTGTCGTGGAGGATCGAGTCGATACGACGGTCGATCAAAACCCCCGGGACCTCGAGTTCTGCGGCCAGCACCGCGGCGTCGATGGCCCGACGACGATAACGCTCCGTGACCGTGCGCTCCATGGCGGCGGCGAGGTGTACCTCAGTCTCGGCCCGCAGTTCGGCGGCGCTCGCGAACCCGACCGATTCGGCAAAGGCGTCGTCCATCTCGGGCAGCACTTTCTCCTGAACCGTCTGCACCGTGACGGCGTACGCGACCCTCTTCCCCCGAACCTCGTCACGGGCGTCGTCGTCGGGGTATGCGAAATCGATGGTCACCTTGTCCCCGGCCGTCGTGCCGAGGAGGCCGGCGGTGAACTCGGGGAGGATCCGCTCGCCGCCCAACTCGACGAGCTGGCCGCGCGAGCTGGCCTCCGGGACCGGCGTGCCGTCGGCGACGGCGTCGTAGTCGATGAGCACGAAGTCGCCCTCGGCGGCCGTGCGGTCGGTCTGCTCGAGGCGGGCGGACTGTTCCCGGATGCGACGGAGTTCCTCATCCACCGCACCCTCGGGAATCTCCGCCGACTCGCGGATGACCTCGAGGCCCGTGTACTGACCCAACGTCGCCGTCGGGGGCACGCGCACCGTTACCGAGAAGGTGACACCCGTTTCCGCCGCGTCGCCCATTTCCATGTCCGGCGAATCGATGGGGGCAACATCGGTGATGGCCAGCGCCTCGCGATACCACCCGTCGATGGCACGATCGAGAGTCTCGGACAGCAGCGCCTCACGCCCCACGCGCCGAATCACCACGTTGGCGGGCACCTTCCCCGGACGGAAACCCGGTAGGCGCATGCGACCGGACGTCCCCTTGACCGTGCGGTCGAACTCCTTGCGCACGTCGTCCTCGGGGATCGTTACGGCGATACGGACGAGATCGCCCGGGAGATAGGTGGCTTCAGCGGTTACGGGCATGGCGACTCGCGAACGGGACTCGGGGTGGACAGATAAGTGCGGGTGAGAGGACTCGAACCTCCACGGGTTACCCCACCAGGACCTAAACCTGGCGCGTCTACCAGTTCCGCCACACCCGCACGAGTCGAAACAGAGCAGACAGGGTGAGCGATGGGACTCGAACCCACGACCGCCTGGACCACAACCAGGAGCTCTACCAACTGAGCTACGCCCACCACGTCGTCCAGATTCGTATCCGGACCGGGGCAGGATAGCGCACTCCCAAATCGCAGAACGCGCATTCCGGCCCCGTCCGGACGACCTGAGGACGGGGCCGGACGGACGGCGTTAGTCGATCTGCTCATACGCCGGCAGTGTGAGGAAGTCCACGAACTCCTCGGTGGCGGTGATCTCGTCGAAGAGCCGGGCGCCACGCTCGTAGTAGCCAGCAGCGCCAAACTGCTCCTTCACCTTCGCGAGTTCCTCAGCAAGAACGGTGTGGAAAAGGGCCACGTCAATGTCGCGTCCGTCCTCGAGGCGTCCCTTCGGTGAGCGGATCCACTGCCACACCTGTGAGCGGGAGATCTCCGCCGTGGCGGCGTCCTCCATCAGGTTGTTGATCGGCACGCAGCCCATTCCCGCGAGCCATGCGCCCAAGTACTGAATGCCCACATTGATGTTGGTACGCAGACCCTGCTCGGTGATGGGGCCGTCGGGCTCGAACGTGAGAAGGTCGGCGGCCGTCACGTGCACGTCATCGCGCTGGCGGTCCACCTGATTGGGCCGGTCGCCGAGGACGGCGTCGAACGCCTCCATGGCGATCGGCACGAGTCCCGGGTGTGCCACCCACGTGCCGTCATGGCCGTCGCCGGCCTCACGCTGCTTGTCGGCACGCACCTTGTCGAGGGCGGCCTCATTGGCGTCGGGGTCGTTCTTGATCGGGATCTGGGCCGCCATGCCGCCCATCGCATGCGCGCCACGCCGGTGGCACGTCTTGATGGCGAGCAGCGAATACGAACGCAGGAAGTGGGTGGTCATGGTCACCAGCACGCGATCGGCCAACACGAAGTCGGGATCGCGACGGAACTTCTTGATGCACGAGAAGATGTAGTCCCAGCGACCGCAGTTGAGGCCCGCCGAGTGGTCGCGCAACTCGTAGAGAATCTCCTCCATCTCGAACGCCGCGAGGATCGTCTCGATGAGGACGCAGCCCTTGATCGATCCCTGCGGCACGCCCAGTTCATCCTGCGCTGTGACGAAGATGTCGTTCCAGAGGCGGGCCTCGAGGTGGCTCTCCATCTTCGGCAGGTAGAAGTACGGGCCGGTCCCTCGGCGAAGTTGCTCCTTCGCGTTGTGGAAGAAGAAGAGACCGAAGTCGAAGATCCCGGCCGAAATCCGCTCGCCGTCCACTAGCACGTGCTTCTCGGCGAGGTGCCAACCGCGGGGGCGCACGAGCAGGGTCGCGATCTCATCCTTGAGCGCGTACTGCTTACCCTCGGGCGACGCGAACGAGATGGACCGGTCCACGGCGTCGCGGAGGTTGATCTGCCCCTGGATGGTGTTGTGCCAGGTCGGGGTGTTGGAGTCCTCGAAGTCCGACATGAACATCTTGGCGCCCGAGTTGAGGGCGTTGATGACCATCTTGCGATCAACCGGGCCGGTGATCTCCACACGGCGATCCTGCAGGTCGGCCGGGACCGGGGCAACTCGCCAGGAGGGGTCGTCCCGGATGTGCTGGGTCTCGGGCAGGAAGTCGGGGCGCTCACCGGCCTCGAAGGCGTCCTGACGCCCGGCGCGCGCGGCGAGCAGTTCCGCGCGACGGCTACGGAATTTGCGGTGGAGCGCGACGACGAACGACACCGCCTCCGGGGTGAGGATCGACGCCATCTCGGGCGAGATGACCTCGAGGATCTCGACTCCTGCCGGAAACTGCTGCTCGGACATTGGTCCTCCATGACCGTGAATCGGAATACGCCACCGTGGCGCCGGGCGCCCGGATGGCGCGCGGGGGAACCCTACCCGCCCGGGCGCGGCGGGCGCGGGGTCACCCGAACTCGACAACCACCTTCAGTGCCTCACCGGTGCGCGCGAGCCGGAAGGCCTCGCCCACCTCCTCAAATGGCACGTGATGTGTGACGACCGAATCGCACCGCATGCGTCCGGTCGCGAGGAGGTCGAGCGCATCGCGAATGTCGGCGGGCCCGGCCGAGTACGTGGATTGCATCTCGACCTCGCGCCAGAACACCGCACCGAGGTCGATGGGGACCATCTCACCCGGCGGTGTCGGCGCGAAGTACTGCACCACGCCGGCGGGGGCCGCGAGGTACAGGGCATCGTTCATGGCTCCGGGGTGATGCGTGCACACGATGACCTGATCCGCGAGGCGCCCCCCGAGGGCAGCGTGTACCGCGCTTCGCGAGCACGACGACAGCACGGTCGCCCCGAGCGCCGCCGCCGCCGGGCGCCGCGCGGCATCGGGCTCAATCACGATCACCCGCGCGGCCCCAAGTACCAGTGCGAGTTCGGCCTCCATCAGCCCCATCGATCCGGCGCCGACGATGACCACGTGCGACCCCTCCCCCACGCCCGCCCGTCGCTGACCGCGAAGGACGCACGCGAGGGGTTCGATCAGGGTCCCGGTGGCGTCGCTCATGCCCTCGGGAAGGACGTGGACATCGAGCGCCACGTTCTCGGCCGGCACACGGATAAGTTCGGCGAGCCCCCCGGGGTCGATGCGCGTGCGCCGAAACGTCTCACACAGCGTGTCGCGACCCCTCCGGCACAGGTCGCACTCGAGGCAGGGCACGTGGTGGTGCACAAACACCCGGTCACCCACCGCGAACGGCGCGCCCTCCCCCACCGCAACCACGTCGCCCACGGGCTCGTGGCCAAGGACCACCGGGGCCCTCGTGTCTTGGTACCACGCCATAAGATCGGTACCGCAGATACCGCACGCGCGCGTGCGGATGAGGATCTCACCTGCCCCTGCCGTGGGGTCGGGGTGCTCCTCAATCGACAGACGCCCCGCGCCGTGGTAGATCACCGCCTTCACGGCCGCGATGCTACCGGGGGACGATCAACCGGTCAGGCCGTGGCGGTGTCACCATGGTGTTGGTGACGTACACCCCCCGGGAGCCACCCGGGGGGTGTACGTCACCACGGACCGAACCGTCACCCGATCGGCTAACCGGCGCTGTCGCTATCCACACAGTCAGTGAGGCCGAGTTCCGTGGCAGTGGCGTCCGTGTCGGCCTCGAGGGCCGTGAATTCGGCCGACGTCAACTCGGAGACGACCGCGACGAAATCGGCGCCATCGGTGGCCGTGGCTTCGATCTTCGTGAGCAGCGCGATCTGCTGGGTCATCTGAGCAATCCACGTCGTATTCGCGGCGACGAGTTCCTCTGGAGGGTTCAGGGCGGCCATATCATCCACGACCCCCTGCCCGATGGTGATCGACATCGTCAGCAACGCCCTGAGGGATGCGACATCCGTCGGGATCTCCGTCGCATCAATCGTTTCATTGGCGTCGCGGCAGAGGGTGTTACCGGCCGTGACGTACTCCTCGACCGTCATCCGGGTCTCCCCGGCGGCGGTTGCCGCCCTCTTTTCCGACCCACCGCAACCGGCGAGGCCGCCGGCCGTGAGAAGTGCCGCGGCGGCGAACAACGCCGCCGTGCGTGAGCGATTCATCTGTCCTCCGAGAGTTCGGGGTACGCCCACGACAACCGGGGCGCACCGAGGTGATTACCGATCATCAGCGGCGATTATACAGGCGGCAGACGGGATGCACCTCTACGCGCTCGCCGACCCGAGGCGATTACCGACCATCAGTGGCGATTCTCCCGGGCAGCGGGTCGGTGACCTCGCCACTGCCCGGGGCAAGCAGGATACGCGACCCGGGCGCAGCGGGGTACTACCCGCGATCGACGCCCGTGACCTCGACGGAGCCGAACACCCGCTCCTCACCGTCCACGGCGATGACCAGGTGTCCGAACGCATCGATCCCACATCCGGTGCCGACGACCACGCCGCCCGGCGTGCCCAAGGTCACGCGCCCAGCTGCCAGATGATCGCGACGTCCGAACGCGGCCACGATGCCCCCGTGCCGTACTCCAACCAGACCGCGTACCGACGACCGATGGCCCCGAGGGTGGCACCCAGCAGGTCGCCGCGGCGCGGACGCACGCCGAGCGCCGCGACGTTACCGGGGGACGAACAACCGATCGATCGGCGACGTCGGCCGCGGTGCCGGGAACGCACCCGGTGCACCCGGGATCTGCCCCAGGTGCACCACGTCGCCATGAAACGGACCTCACCCGATCGGCTTTCCGGCGCTGTCCCTATCGGCAGTCGGTGAGACCGAGTTCCGTGGCAGTGGCGTCAATGTCCGCCGCGAGTGCCCTAACGTCGGGCGACAACAACTCGCGTGTAAGCGCGACGAAATCGGATCCTTCGGTTGCGGCGGCCGCGATCTCCGTGAGCACCCCGATCTGCTCGGCCATTTGATCAACGAGTTGCTGATTCGCGTCGGCGAGTTCCTCCGGGGGATTGAGACCGGACAGGCCATCCACGACCCCCTGCCCGATGGTGGTCGCGGTGGTCAGCACCACCGTGAGGGATGCGATATCCGTCGGGGTCCCCAGCGCATCGACCGTACCCTCGGCCTCGCGGCAGATGGTGTTACCGGCCGTGACGTACCCCTCGACCGTCATCCGGGTCTCCCCGGCGGCGGTTGCCGCCCTCGGTTCCGACCCACCGCAACCGGCGAGGCCGCCGGCCGTGAGGAGTGCTACTGCGACCAGCAGGGCCGACGTGCGTGAGCGATTCATCCGTCCTCCACGGGAGATGGATACGCCCACGACAACCGGGGCGCGCCTTCGCGATTACCGACCATCAACAGCGACTCTACAAGCCAGCGGGTCGGTGACCTCCCCACTGGCCGGGGCAGGCCGGATGCGGGACCGTGCGCGACTTGGGCACAGCGGCGTACTACCCGCGATCGACGCCCGTCACCTCGCCGGAGCCGAACACCCGCTCCTCACCGTCCACGGCGATGACGAGGCGTCCGAACGCATCGATCCCACATCCGGTGCCGACGACCATGCCGCCCGGCGTGCCGAGGGTCACGCGCCCACCCGCCAGATGATCGCGACGTCCGAACGCGGCCACGATGCCCCCCGCGCCGTGCTCCAACCACGCCGCGTACCGACGACCGATCGCCCCGAGGGCGGCAACCAGCAGGTCGCCGCGGCGCGGACGCACGCCGAGGGCCGCGAGTGACCCGGGCGTCCAGCGCGATCCCGGCACATCCGGAACCGGGCCGACGTTGATTCCCATCCCCGCCACTGCCCACGTCACCCGTTCCTGATCGGCCGACATCTCGCAGAGAATCCCCGCCACCTTGGTACCCCTCGCGAGGATGTCGTTGGGCCAGGCGATCTCGACATCGGACACCCCGATGGCCTCCAGTGCGTCGGCGAGCCCCACCGCGACGACGAGCGGCAGCATGCCGACATCGATGGGGCTGACCCTCGGCCTCAGGATGATGGTGAACATCAGCGCCTCACCGGGGAGATCGAGCCATGCGCGGCCCCGGCGGCCACGACCGGCGGTCTGGTGATCCGTGCCGACGACCGTGCCCTCGATCGCGCCCTCCCGCGCACGACGGGATGCCTCGTCGTTCGTCGACGAGGTCTCGGGTGTCCACGTGACCGGCCCTGCCAACGGATCGGTCAGCAGCGGCATGATCGCCGCGGGAATGACCGGGTCGGCCGACGGGTCGAGCACGTATCCGGCCCGCGTAGCCTCGATCGGCACGCCAGTGGCCCTCAGGGCGTCCACGTGGCGATGGACCGCCGCACGCGAGCACCCCAGTTCGCGCGCAAGTGCGCCGCCCGATACCCGCTTGCCGGCACGGGCCGCCAGCGCCACGAGAATCCTCTCGCGACGCTCGACGATCTCATCATGCGATGCGCCCCTCATTGGGGCAAGCGTAGTGCCACGGACGCGTTGCCTCCCCGGTGGCCGCCGACGGGAACGGAGGGGCCAAGTTCACCGTACGTACCGAGGTCGACGACACGATCCGCATCCCGGCGGCGGCGAGGTGTGCGGGGATCCGCCACTGGCACTCGACCTCTGCCCCCCGCGGTTCTGAGCGATTGTCGAGAGTCCCCGTCGACGAGTGGACCACGAGGAATGGCCCGCGCTCGTCCCCGGTGACCAAGTTCCGGGGTAATCCACCGCATCTCCATCGCGGCGTGGCCGTGCCTCGACGAGCGGGACCCCACTCGCGGCGCGAGGTCCCGGCAGTGCGCCCGGCTGGATTCGAACCAGCGACCGTCGGATTAGAAGTCCGGTGCTCTATCCAGCTGAGCTACGGGCGCCGAGTGCGGCCAGCCTAGCCGGATCGGTGCCCGCGCCCGAGGCGTCCATCTGCTCGAACGCCGGGGCGCCGGGACGATCGCGGATCGTGGATACCCACAGTTACCCGGGTCGGGGTGTCGGTGTGCCTGACGCCGTGCACGTTCGGCCGACTCCCGCCAACGACGACGGTTGGTCACCGCTGCCCGTCTCCGTCACCGTCCCGGTGGCCTCCCAAAGGATGCGGACCGTACGCCGTACGACGATGTGGTCACCGCCGCCGCGATGGACAACGTCCGATCAGTGACACGGCGGCGGCCCACACGGCAACTACTCGCGCGGACGTCCGCCCGCTACGGATGGAGCGTCCCCACCTCGCAGGCTTCCGCCGGGCATGGCACCGGAACGACACGGGCCCCGCCACCCGAAGGCGACGGGGCCCGTGAGGACCATCCCGATGAAGCAGGGACTACGAGAGGTACTTACTCGCGTCGATGCCGTGCTCGGTCATAAGCTTCTCGAAGGTCTCGCGCATCTCAGCCGGGTATTCCGGGAGGTCGCCCGAGGCGAGAACCGTCTTGGCCTGCTCGCGGATGTTGGGGCCGAAGTCCCAATCGTCGTCGTTCATGAGCCGCTCGATCTCCTTGGCGGGCCAGGACACGACACCCGGGTCACGGGAGAACTCGGCCGCGAGGCGGTCGATCTCCTCGTAACGGCCCGGAAGCGGAGCCTGCTCCTGAATCATGTTCTTGCCGCGGAGGGCCTCCTCGAGACCGTCGGCCATGGCGAGGGGCTTGCCGTGCTCCTGATCGTGGAACAGGCGGTCGAACTTGAGACGGGGACGCTGGCCACCGGCCTTAATGTCCTCGAGCGGATAGCCGACGGCGTGGCCCCACGTGAAGCGGTAGTGCGGTGGCAGGTTGAAGGCCTTGTCGATACCGCCCGGCTTGCGACCGAAGGCGATGAGGATCGAACCGACACCGAGTGAGACACCGGCGAGCATCGACTGGGCAACGGCCTGACCTGACTCGAAGCGGAGGAAGTTCTCCGTGCGCTCGGTCGGGAAGCTCATAAGACGCGGAACGGTTTGCGTCATCGTGAACTCGTAGTTCCAGCCGTGGTACTTGGTGAGGGCACCGGACAGGGCGAGGGTCGAAAGACCGTCGTTGGCGCGGCCGTACCAAGCGTTGAGGTTGGTGAGCCAGAAGATGAGGTGCGACGACTGATTGATGATCTGGACGTTGAATCCAGAGACGCACTCCTCGATCTCATCCCAAAGATCGGAATCCTTGGTGACGACGATCGCCTCAGTGGCGTTGATGTTTCCCTGGCAGGACGCGAGGCGTCCCGCCTGCAGCATTGTGTGGATCTTCCAGTCCTCGACCGTACGAGACGGGTCGTAGTACCGGAAAGATCGACGATTCCCAATCGCCTCGAGGACGGAGACGTCGGGGATGTCGGAGGCGTTGACGGCCATGGATCGAACTCTCCCTGATCTGGCGGGCGTTGACATTCGAGCGGCACCCATGCCGCGGTATCGGTCAATCTACACATGAGACCGGTGTGTTGCATAGGTCACGAACTCAACCCGCTTCGCCCGGAGGGATGAGCGCAGAAATGGACCCGTTCATCCCAGGGGAATCGGTGCGATTGACCGGGCATGGCACGAGCCCCGATGTCTAGCCTGCCCGCCATGCCCAATCTACTGTTCGTCACCGTTCCCACCGATGAGGTCCTCACCAAGGAGGGCAAGGTCCGCTTCCCCGGCACGGACGCCGCGGTTGCCGCCCTCACCGACGACGGCTGGACCGTCGAGGTCATCGACCCACTCTGGCCCGGCCCGCTTCATCGCGTGGAGGAGGGTGGCGTGGATGCCGTCCTCGTGTCGTGCTTCAAGGCCGTACCGCGCTCGCGTGACGCCGCATCCATGCTCTCCCGCATGGCCGAGGTCCCCGTCTTCACGGTGGGAGTTCTCCAGAAGGACGACGCCTTCCGCACCATGGCCCCGGACGTCGGTGTACTGCGCAACATCGGAGAACTCCCGCAGGGCTGATTCCCCCGGGGCGGGCCATCGCCCGGACAGCGGTTCGTCCGGAGCGGTGGCCCATCACCCGCGTTGCGAACATCCCGAGGCACACCACCTAGAGGCTGGCGATGGTCGCGCCGTCGCCGCCATCCTGCGGACCCGCGAGTTCGGCCGACGCGACCAGCGGATGAGCAGCCAACTCCTCGCGGATCGACTCCCGAAGTGCCCCGGTACCCCGGCCATGGATGATGCGCACCGTCTCGAGGCCCGCCTGGGCCGCCATGTCGATGTGATCACGTACCGCCCGCCGCGCCGCATCGGCACGTTGGCCGCGCACATCCACCTCCGACGCAATCGGCGCGAGCACGGGACGTAGCTCGGCGCGCGGTGCGGGCCGGGCCGTTGCCGCGGGCGTGGGGTCCCGTGCCAGACGCGACAGCGGCACGCGTACCCGTATCGATGGACCCTGAAGTTCCGCGTGCCCGCCCTCGATACTGATGACAATCCCCCGCACCCCAAGGGCGACATCGACGGCGGCCTCTCCCACCTCGGGCGTGCGGCCGGGGGGGACGGGCTCCGCCATCCCCGACAGGCGATCGGTGGCCCGGCGGGCCACCTCGTCGGCGGCGCCCAGACGGCGGTCCCGGTCCTTCTGGTGATCTCCTGATCGGCGGTCGCGATCCTCGAGCCGGCGGCCCGCCGCGATATCCCGTCGCAGCGCAGCAAGATCACCCCGGAGTTCCGTCAGTTCGGCCTCCACCTCGGCACGCAGACGGATTCGCTCGGTGTCCGCCCGAGCGCGGAGCGTCTCACGCTCAACCTCGGCGTCGTGTCGCTCACGCTCGGCGCACGCACGAGCCTCGGCGGCGATCGCGCGGTCGCTCTCGGCCTCCGCCCGTGCCCTCTCGGCGTCCTCGGTGAGCCCGTCCAACGCATTGCGCTCCGCGCCGAGGGCGTCCCGTGCGCGGTCCAGAACGTGTGGGGGCATACCCAACCGTTCCGCGATCCCAATGGCGTGCGACCCACCCGGATCGCCCACCACAAGGCGGTACGTGGGTCCGAGCGTATCGGGGTCGAGCCCCACGGCCGCGTTGCTCGCGCCATCCGTGGCGACGGCCCACGACTTGACCTCGGGCGAGTGCGTCGTGGCAAGGACCCGGGTGCCGCGCCCGAGCAGTTCGCCCAACACGGCCTGTGCGATGGCGGCGCCCTCCGAGGGGTCGGTACCCGCGCCCACCTCGTCCAGCAGGACAAGGGACTGGGGCCCGGCGTCGGCGAGCACACCGATGAGGGTGCGCATATGCGCCGAGAACGTGGAGAGACTCTCCGCGATCGACTGCTCGTCGCCGATGTCGGCGATAACCGCGTCGAACACCGGAAGCCGTACACGATCGGCAGGGGGCTCCAGTCCGCACTGGTGGAGCAGAGCGAAGAGCCCGAGGGTCTTGAGCGCCACGGTCTTGCCGCCGGTGTTGGGCCCACTCACCACGAGGGTTCGGATTCCCGCGAGGTCAAGACTGATCGGCACGGCGCGGACCGGATCGAGCAGCGGATGTCGGGCATTCACCAACAGAGGTTCGCCGGGTTCCACCGGGGCCCCGCGCCACGCGCGTGAGAGTGACGCCCGAGCGAGACGGAGGTCAATTTCGGCGAGAGCCTCCGTCGCCGCATCGAGCGCATGCCCTCTCTCGTCCACCATCGCGGCGAGAGCGGCGAGGATGGCCGCCACTTCCTCGCGCTCCCGCGACACGGCCTCGCGCACGCGGTTGCCGGCCTCCACGACCACGAGGGGCTCGATGAACAACGTCGCGCCGGAATCACTGGTGTCGTGCACGATGCCCGGAATCGCCGACCGCGATGACGCCTTGACGGCCAGCACCGGACGGCCCGCGCGCTCGGTGATGAACCCCTCCTGGAGGTGCGTGCGGGACGCCTGGGCGATCTCGCGAAGGGCCTCCTGAGCCTGCCGCGTGAGTTCGGCCACGTCGCGTCGCGCACGCGTAAGTACGGGGGAGGCATCATCGCGAATGCCACCGCGGCCATCGAGGCACGCGTCGAGACGCACGACAATGCGCTGCAGAGTTCCGACCTCGATCCTGCCGGCAACCGCGGTGGCGAGCGGAGCAACGTCGGCGTGCTCGGCGAGCGCCGCCTGTACCTCCCCCGCCACCTCAGCCGTGGCGCGAATGCGTTCGAGCGCCGCGATCTCGATCCCAGCCCCGCGCCGGGCATCGGCCACGTCGGGCCGGATGTCGTAGGCCCCACCCGGTCCGTTGACCCCGAGTTCCCAGAGTTCGACGGCCTCGCGCGTGATGGCCCGCAGATCGGCCACCTCGTCCGCGTCCGCCGTCGGCATGATCTCGCGGGCACGGGCGGCCCCGCCCGGAAACGCGGCGAGTCCGGCGAGTCGCTCCCGGATGGCCGGCAGTTCAAGCAGATCAATGGTGTGGAGGTCCACGGCGTGCATTGTGACGCGCTGGGACAATCGGCGTGATACGAACCCCGGCGTGCTCATCGTATCCACGCGCACCGTCGCCGCCCGGATCCCCACGCGCTCCGACCTGGCCGCGATTGTCAGGCTGCGCTCAGGCGACCGGTCCCACCTCACCGCCAACGTGCACCACAGGCTCGGGGACGCCCGTGGTCGCGGTGAGATGGACGGCCTGCGTCCGCATCACCGGTGGCGTGTGTGCACCGACCATATGGCCGGCACCTGCGTGAAGATCGATATCGCCGACCCCGAGATGGCCCTGTTGGGCATGGTCGACTGACATGGCGAACCCCGGAACAATCCTCGTGACCGGCGCATCGAGTGGCATCGGCCGTGACGCCGCGCTCCATCTCAACGCCGAGGGATACACCGTCATCGGAACAGTGCGGACGCCCGGCGACGCCGAGTCGTTGTGTGACGACGCCGCGCGCCAGGGGGCGATGCATGCGATCCACTGCGATGTGACATCGGACGCCGATGTGGCCCACCTCGCCGACCAGGTGCGCATCATCGCCGGGGATACGGGCCTCACCGCCATGTTCAGCAACGCCGGTGTGGCGAACATGTCCGGCGACGTCACGGCCGAGGGATGTCCCGTGCACACCCTCGCGCGTCTGATGGAGATCAACTACCTCGGGTCCGTGCGGGTGATCCAAGCCCACCTCCCCCTCCTCCGCGCATCAACGGGAACGCTCGTTATCAACTCGGCGCTCATGGCCCGTACGGTGATGCCCTACAACGGTGGATACGCGGCGTCGAAGGCAGCACTCGAGGCGTGGGCCGATCAACTCCGCCGCGAAATCCGTCCCCACGGAGTCCGCGTGGTGTGCATCCGGGCCGCGGCAATCGCCACCCCCCTCGAGACGAAGCAGAACGCCGCAAGCGTTCCCGCCGACGGGCCCTACCCGGAACAGCACGCGTTCGTCGAGGGTGGCCTCACCCTCATGCGTCGGAGTGCGGCGAAGACCACCGTGCAGCCCCGGCGTGTGTCGGAACTCGTGCAAACCGTCATCGAACGGCGCCGTCCACCCCTCAAGCCGATCGTGGGTGGAATGGCGCGACCGATCTGGCTGCTCGGGGGGCTCCCCGAGCGCATCCAAGACGCCGTCATCGCCCAGATGATCACGCGCATGGTGAGGGCGGGCGATTCCCCTCCGGCGACTGATCGAACCATCGTCACGCCGTAACGCGAGCGCCCGCGCCCGTGGACCGCGGGAACGAACGGAGGGTGGAGGGTGAATGGGGATGGGTCCCGCCTCGAGGATGAGGCGGTGTTTCCCGGGGGCGACGGGAGGTGGAGGGTGACTCGGGATCGGTCCCGTCCCTCGGCGCCCTTCCGGACCCCATCTCGGGGAGTGAACCGACGGTGCACGGGGCACCACCGCGACGTGTCCGAGGAAGCGCCAGTGGAGCCACAGCGCCGAAATCGCTATGGTCCCGCCGTCGCTCGGCCTCCGCCGGCGACGAGGTTCGCTTCCTTCGGTCCTGCCGTCATGGTGGTTCGGGTGAGAGCAGTGCCTCCCCAACCGTCCGCGCCCATATGGCGCCGACACACCCAGGAGTAACCATGTCTGACCCCTCGTTCGCCGATCTCGGCGTGTCGAACGCCGTCGTCGGGGCCCTCACCGCCCGCGGCTTCACCACCCCATTCGCAATCCAGACCAAGGTCATCGGAGACGTTCTTGACGGCCGTGACGTGCTCGCCAAGTCACCCACGGGATCGGGCAAGACCCTGGCCTTCATGGTGCCGCTGATCGACCGCACCGCCGCCGAGGCCCGCCGGCCCGCCGCGCTCGTGCTGGCCCCGACCCGCGAACTCGCGACCCAGATCGTGGAGGCCGCCTACCCCCTCGCCCACGCCCGAGCGCTCCGGATCTGCGCGGTGTATGGCGGCGTGGGGCTCCAGAAGCAAGCACGGGACGCCGCCACCGCTCACATCGTGGTGGCCACTCCGGGACGTCTGGAGGACCTGCTCGCACGCCGGGCCCTTTCGCTCGAAAACGTGAAGGTCCTCGTACTGGACGAGGCCGACCGGATGCTCGACATGGGATTTCGCCCCGCCGTGGACCGGATCGTCGCTGCGTGCCCGCGTGACCGCCAGACGCTCTTCTTCTCGGCCACGCTCGACGGCGGGGCCGGGCGGATCGCCGAAAAGTACACCGTGGACGGAGTCCGGCACGAGCACCTGCCACCACCGCGCACGGCCGCCCCGGTCGAGCACAGGTTCGTGCGTGTGGAGAAGGATGGCCGCATGGGCGAGTTGGTACGGGAGATCGGCCACGGCACCGATCTCAGCCTGGTGTTCGTGCGCACCAAGCATGGGGCCGACCGCCTAGTGCGCCACCTCAAGGACGAGCGCGTGACCGCCGTTGCCATGCACGGCAACAAGACGCAGCGGCAGCGTGAGCGCGCGCTCGCCGACTTCGAGAGCGGACGGGTGACCACTCTCGTCGCCACCGACGTCGCCGCCCGCGGAATCCACGTGGATAACGTGGCCAAGGTCATCAACTTCGACCCACCCGGACTGGCCGAGGATTACGTGCACCGTACGGGGCGCACGGGACGGGCCGGCGAGACCGGCGTGGCCGTGACCTTCATCGGCACCGAGCACGTGGGTGACATGCGCACGATGGCACGCACGCTCAAGCTCGAGGACCAGTTCGCGAAGGCCGCCGGCGCCGACCACACACCCGTATCGCGGAGTGGCGGACACGGTGGTGGCACCGCACCTAGTGCTGGTCGCACGAGTAAGGCACGCCGTCAGCGCAGGTCGTCGGATGGCCGACCGCGCAGCGGATCGTCACGCTGAGATCGAGGTTCTTCACACGGCCGCCAATCGCCCCCAGGTGAGGTGAGGGGACCACATTTGTCGGTCCCGATCTGGGCGACATCTCACCCGGGTGAGAGCGGGCGCGGCGCGGGATACCGCGGTGCCCATCCGCTGGGAAGGGCCAGGCGGTCGCTGCGGTGGTGCCCGGGCCACTTCCATCCTCGCCTGCGTGCGATCACGGATACCCCGACGATACATTCCCTGCCGTCTGTGATCCCAACCACCGGTGGCGAGGAAGGGGAGAGTGGGCGGAGGGGCGTCACGATGACCCCGACACCCGAAGTACGGGTCGCCGAAGGACGCGCCGACCCATCGCGGCGGGCCGCGGGGGCCCCGCGGATCGGCCTCTGGCACAGATCATCCCCCGGGCTCCGGGGGGCCGCCAGACGTCAGTGGATGTGCTACAAAAATGACATAATAATTCGCCAGATCATCGTTTGGGCGCTTCTCGTGGCGCTGCTGACAGCCGCGCTCACCGGACTTGTCCTGCTATTCATCGGCGGCCACGACGACGTTCTCAAGGTGCTCCTCTCCGTGCTGATCTTCGCAGGGGCACTTGTGCTGACACTGCCGGCGCAGATCCACCAACCCGTCTGGGTACAGGTCGGCACAGCAGCGCTGTGCGGTGCCGATGCGGTGCTCGCGTGGATTCTCATCTGGCTTCCCGTGGGCTCCGGCACGGGCGTGGCCATCGGCCGGGGCGCGGGCATGATCACCGCACTGCTAATCGTGGTGGGCGTCGCGCTCCTTGTACGCGCCATGGTGCTGGGGCCCGGCCTACGCGCGGCCCGCGCGGCCGCTTGGGTCAGCCACTCCACGGGCATCACCCTGCTCGCCATGGTGTGGGTGGCGATCCTCAGCGACGGCGAGGTGACGGCCCCCGGGCGAGTGGTCGCCGGTCTCGCCATCATCTACATCACGTCATCTCTGGTGGCAATACTCATCGCGCTGATGCGTCGCTACACGGTGGTACCACGCGAGCTCGGCACGAACACGCGCGGCTGAGCAGTCGGGCCGGTGGTACGCGGTGATCGTCTCCTCGGTGACCACGGCATCGACTGGACCATCCTGGAGAACGATCCGCCGGATTCGGGGTAGTTCAACTACCCCGAATCTCCTCGGCGTTGCGACGTTCGCAAGACGCCACCCCATCGCTCTCATGCCTCAGTCGACGTGACCGGTTCCGGCCTCACGACCTCCAAGAACCGTGGCGGCGCATCGCGTTCTCGATCCTCATCTCGAACACGGATGACCACTTGTGTAACCACGGCTTCCTGCGCGACGGCCCCGGCGGGACGCTGTCTCCGGCGTTCGACATCAATCCCGCCCCGGATACGGCGGGCAGGATGAGCACCGCGATCGCCGACCCGCATGATCGACGTGCGGACATCGATGTGCTTGTCAACGCTGCCCCGTACTACCGCATCGCCGATCCGCACAGCGAACTCGCTCGGCAACTTGAGGCCACGGAGATGTGGACCACACTCGCTGAACGCTACGAGGTCGCCCGTGAAATCGATCGACTTCACCCCGCCTTCGATCACCCCCAAGGCACGCGCGCGGAGGAACTCCTACGCACGTGACCCCCTCATCCCGTCGAGGACGTGCCCCGGGGATCATGCTCCGGAGGTGGCTATCGACGGGACGGACACCAACCCCATCTCGGCCATCCCGTCCCCGCACCGCTGCACACGTGCGGTCAACGGGCACCTCCCCCACCACCGACCCCTCCCGACAGCGAATTCCCGCGTACGTCAGACCTCGCCCCCGACGAGGCCATATCGGGACGGCGGGATTTGAACCCGCGACCCCCTGCTCCCAAAGCAGGTGCGCTACCAAGCTGCGCTACGTCCCGTCACTACGAGGCTAGCAATGCGACCGGGCGGGTCGGCCTCATCCCCTTACGATCGCCCGCCGCCCGTGATCGAGCGGTGGGCACCGGCGACGCTGATGTCGGCCCCCAGAACGTCGAAGCGCCTCGTGAGACGAGTCAGGACCACGGCGGCCTCACCCGACCCGTCGGGGCCGGAGATGACGGTGTCTACGGTGACCTGCCCCGCGGCGACGCCCACGGCGGAAATGGTGGTGATCGTCACGCGCACGGGACCGCCGACCATCTCCGCCACTTCACGGCTGTTCATGAGGAACTCCTGCGCCACGGGCCCCGGCTGCGTCCGGCGCCGGCGCTCGGTGAGCCACAGCAGCAGCACACACATGACGAAGGCGTACCCCATGATCGCCGCGGTCGCCGCCTGGGCATCGCCGTTGCCCGTCTTGCCCTCGATCACCGCAACGATGCCGTACACGACCATGAGCCCGGCGCCGAGCAACAGCACGGCGCGACCGAGCCCACCGGCGAGCAGCCGACGCCCCATCAGGCGCCACCCTCCCACGACTCGGCGAGCCGTCCGAGTGCCTGGCGATACCGCCGCACGGCCTCGTCGCGGCCGATGAGCTCTAGGCTCTCGTAGATCCCCGTGGAGATGGTCTGGCCGGTGATCGCAGTGCGCTGGGGCTCGAGGAACTCCCGGGCCGTGAGCCCTTGCACGTGCAGTTGGTCGGACAGGGCGTCCTTGATCTGGTCGAGTGTGAACTCGTCGAGCACCTCGAGGCGGCCGAGCCCGCCGCCGATCGTCTGGATGGACAGCTTGACGTCGCCCGCGAGGAACGCCCAGGCCTCCGGCGCGAACTCGAGCGGACGGAAGAGCCACCCGGCCAGAGCGTCGTACTCGGAGAGGCGGCTCATCTTGCGCTGCACCAGAGGGGCGCTGCGGCGGGCGAGACCCCGGGCGCCCGCGTCCTTGACGTCGAAGTACCCGGTAGCACTCAGAAAGCCCATGAGCATGTCGGCGAAGTCCGCCGGGTCGAGCGTACGCAGGTAGCGCCCGCTCATCACCTCGAGTTTCCTCAGATCGAACACCGCCGGGCTCTTGGACACCCGCGCGATGTCAAACTTCTCGACGAGGTCGTCGAGGGTGAATGTGGTGGTCTTGTCATCGTACGACCACCCGAGCAGCGCCAGCGCGTTCCGCACCGGCTGCGGCAGGAACCCGTCGGCCTCGAGTTCCTCCACCGACGCCGCGCCGTGGCGTTTGGAGAGGCGCTTCTTGTCGGTGCCAAGGATGAGCGGCACGTGGGCGTACTGCGGCGAATCGCCACCCAGCGCACGGATGACCAGCATCTGCTTGGGCGTGTTGCTGATGTGGTCCTCACCGCGGATGACCCGGGTGATACCCATGTCCATGTCGTCCACGGCGGCCGCAAGGTTGTACGTGGGCGTGCCGTCGCTGCGGGCCACCACGAAGTCCTCGATCTGGGCGTGGTCGAATGTGACCGTGCCCCGGATCAGGTCCTCGATGACCGTGGCGCCCGGCAGCGGCACGGCGAAGCGCCACACGGGGGTGCGGCCCTCGGCCCGAAACGCCGCGATCTCCTCGGGTGTGTGGTCACGCCTGCCGCGCACCACGGGCGCGCTCCTGGTGGCCCGGGCCTCCGCCCGCATGGCCTCGACCTCCTCGGCCGTCTCCCACGCCGCGTACACCGCACCGGCCGCCGTTAGGCGTTCGAGGCAGCCCCGGTAGAGATCGTCGCGCTCACTCTGGCGGAACGGGCCCTCGTCCCAGTCGAGGCCCATCCACGTGAGCACCCGCAGGATCTCGGCTTCGCTCTCCGGTGTGGAGCGCTCGCGATCGGTGTCCTCCATACGCAGGATGAAGGTGCCACCAGCGTGTCGCGCGGCCAGCCAGTTGAACAGCGCCGTGCGGGCTCCCCCCACATGGAGCGAACCGGTCGGGCTGGGCGCGAACCGCACGCGAAGTGGGCTGGTCAGGTCGGGTCCGGCGTCGGGCACGCGCGGAAGGATAGCGGCACCCCGGTGGCTACCCGGCCCATCCGCATAGGATGGACAACATGAGATTCGGAGCGCACGTGTCGAGCAGCGGGGGTATCAGTAACGCCATCCCGAGGGGTCAGGCCATCGGGTGCGAGAGCCTTCAGGTGTTCACCCACAACCCCCGCACCTGGAAGCCCATCAACCACACGCCCGAGGAGATCGCGGCCTTCCGCACGCTCGCCGCCGAGGCGGACATGGGGCCCATGGTGAGCCACGGGCTGTACCTCATGAATCTGGGTGCCCCCGACCGGGAGGTTCCCACGGGCCCGCCAGCCAAGCGAACGATGCGCAACATCTACCGAACGTCGGTAGAGAGCCTCATCCAGCACCTCCGGATCGGCGAGCAGTTGGGGCTCGCCGGCGTGGTCTTGCACGTGGGGTCGAGCAAGGGCAGCACCACCGACGAGGCCACCGAGCGAATCGCTGCTGGCATCGCCGAGGCGCTGGACACCGTTCCGGGGACGTGCTCGGTCTACCTCGAGAACACCGCCGGTGCCGGCGACACGATCGGTCGTACCTTCGAGCAACTGCGCGCTGTGGCCGACCTCGCGGGGCGCGAGGACCGCGTGGGCGTCTGCCTCGACACCCAGCACCTGTTCGCCTCCGGGTTCCCCATCCACGAGGAGGGGGGCATCGACCAAGTGCTTGCCGACTTCGACCGCGCCGTCGGTCTCGACCGCCTGAGGGCGCTCCACCTCAACGACAGCAAAACGGAGTTCGCAAGCAATCGTGACCGGCACGAGAACATCGGCGAGGGACTCATCGGTGAGGACGGCTTCCGCCGCATTCTCGGCCACCCCGCCCTTCAGGGGCTTCCGGTCATCCTCGAGGTCCCCGGAGAGGAGGGCATGGGTCCGGACGCTGTCAACATGGACCGCGCCCGCCGGTTACAGCAGGAGGGGCTCGCCCTCCGGGCGTAGCGGGGGGTGAGGGCGAGCGATGGTGCGACTCACCGCCACAGTGGGCAGGAGATCCAGACCCGGGTGATCCGCCGACAGTCCTGTCGTGACCCAGGTCGGTGACGACAGCACCGGGTGAATAACGTGTTGGCGCCTCACAGCTAGGTGTCCGAAATCGCCACCACCATCGTGGCCACCCGATGACCATCACGGAGTCGCACGAAATCGATAACCACTCCGACGGCGAGACGGCGATTGTGCACCTCGCACGGTGACCGGTGGGGTGGGTGGCACTGGCGAGCGGTCCGTGTCCGCCCCCGTTGCCGACTGACCGATCGCTGCTCGCCGCACCCGGTGGGATGCCTAGTGCCTTCCGTGCTCCGGGGTGACGTGGTGGCTTGTACGATGGACAAACCCCCACCATCTGCTCCGCAGGCACCCGCGCGAGTGACCCGGTGGCGGGGTTCGCATGCACGGGGTCCCGGGTGATGCGCTCGGCATTCACGGTAACGCCGCGCCACGCACGGTTCCCGTCACACGAATCCGCCCCGGGGCCAGTTCGGTGGGGGCGACGCCGCCGGCTCACCGGGGACAGGGGTCTACGCCCTCGGGCCAAACGACACCCACCGCTACGGGCGACGGATGCGCGTGAGTCGTCCGACGGGACGCCTGATCCTGCCGCCTGCCCCGCCGGGGTTCACATGCCCGAAGCGGCTATCCTGCCGACCGCACGCGGGTGTAGCTCAATGGTAGAGCAGAAGCCTTCCAAGCTCCTGATGGCGGTTCGATTCCGCTCACCCGCTCTTGGCCTCGGCTGCTTTCCCGTCGGGGGTGAGCAAACCTCGCTCACCTCAATCCGTTCCAGGGCTCGCAGAGCCCGGACGACCCGACGACACGGGACGCCACGGAACCTGATGTGCCGGGAGGAAGGGTCCGTGGTGGTGGCAGCCGCCGCTACCACCACCCGAAAGCGAGCGAGTGGCGGGACGGTTGCAGTCCTGATGCCCCCGGGAGCATGCCGTCCGGTGTCGTTCCCACGGACCGCATGCTCTCTCCTCCCGGACCCCCACCCGGGGGTGCCGACGGCGTGACAGGTATCCTCAGGACTATGAGACGCCTCCTTGCCACCACCGCGATCGCGGTCCTTGCGATCACCCCGATCATCGCCGGTTGCGGGTCATCCGACTCGCCATCCACCACTGCGACCACCACAACGACGACCGCGGCAACTACCACTGCCGCCACGTCCTGGGCGGCGGCGCCGGCCCAGACGATCGACGTCCACGCGACGTACACCGCTGTCCTTCGGACGTCCATGGGCGACATCACCATCACCCTCGACCCGACTGCGGCCCCGGTCACGGTGAACAACTTCGTGTTTCTCGCGAGACAGGGCTTCTACGACGGCCTCACGTTTCACCGCGTCATCCCCGGGTTCATCATCCAGGGCGGTGACCCCGAGGGGACCGGTGGCGGCGGTCCCGGCTACCAGTTCCCCGACGAGCTGCCGGAACAGGGCACCTACACGGTCGGCTCGGTGGCGATGGCCAACACGGGCCCCGACACCAACGGATCGCAGTTCTTCATCATCACCGGCCCTCAGGGTGTGCAACTGCCGCCGAACTACTCGCTGTTCGGGCAGGTGACGATGGGCCAGGAGGTGGCCGTCGCGATCTCCACCACCGCACCCACGGGGTCGGAGGCACCCGACCCACCCGTGACCATCGAACAGGTGACGATCACGGAGACGGGCGGGGCGTGACCCCGCTGGCCGGATTCGCGCGATCGACCGTCGCGACGGCCGAAACCGACATCGCAGTGGCAGTGGCAGGCACCGGTCCGCCGCTGCTGCTGCTACACGGGTTTCCCCAGACGATGGCCATGTGGCATGCCGTGGCGCCCGTGTTGGCGGAGCACTTCACGGTGGTCTGTGCCGACCTGCGCGGGTACGGCGCCAGCGGTCGCCCCCTGTCGGGAGAGGACCATGCCGGGTACTCCAAGCGCGCGATGGCATGCGACCAAGTAGAGGTGATGGAGGCCCTCGGGTTCGACCGCTTCGCCGTCGCCGGCCACGACCGTGGCGGTCGCGTGGCCCGGCGCATGGCGCTCGACCACCCCGACCGGGTGTCGGCACTCGCAGTGCTCGACATCGTGCCAACGGCGACGGTATTCGCGACCACCGACCACGCACTGGCGACTGCGTACTACCACTGGTTCTTCCTCATCCAGCCCGACGGCCTGCCCGAACGCATGATCGGGGCCGACCCCCGGTGGTGGCTGGGCGAGACGCTCCGACGCTGGGCGGCACCGGGATTCGCATTCGACCCGGCGGCGCTCACCGCGTACGAGGACGCCTTCGACGACCCAGCGACCATCCACGCACAGTGCGAGGACTACCGTGCCGCGGCCACCATCGACCTCGCGCACGACGTGGTGGATGCCGGGGTGCCGATCGGCTGCCCCCTTCTTGTGCTGTGGGGCGAACAGGGGGCGATGCACCGCATCTACGACGTCCTTGGTGCGTGGACGAACGAAGGCACCGACGTGCGCGGCGGCGCCATCGCCTCGGGGCACTTCCTCGCCGAGGAAGCACCGGAGGCCACGGCGCGAGAGTTGTTGGGGCTCCTGTCAGCCTGAAAAGCGGGGGGGGCGCCCTCGCAGCCGCCATCGGCATCGCAGTGATTGCCGCGCTCCCGGTGACGGCTGCGGCCGGCCCTGAGTTCCTGTTCTCCCAGTCGGCGGGACAGGTGACCACGACCGGCTCGGGTCGAACCTCCGGAAACCTGGTCTGCGCACTGCCCACCGCCCGCTCATCGCCTTCGAGCAACGACCGGGGCGCCGCACGGCCACCCTGAGCGAGCGCGACTTCATCGGGCTCTGGCGCGGGACCTTCCGCACTGACCCAACCCAACGCCATCCTCACCGGCATGGACGCTCAGGGGCGCAACCATCGCTCCGTCGTCCTAATCACGGGTGCCACCCGCACCACGGACGGCGTGCGCTACCGCGTGCGAACGCTACGCGGTGTAATCCCGAAGGCCCTCTCCCCGGCCTACTGCCCGGCCGCCGTCTGCACCACGTCCGTCACCATCACCAACGTCTCCGCCGCACCGGTGACTCTGACAAACGTGCAATTTTCCGTGGGGTGACCCCTGCGCGGGTTCGCTGGGTTGGAGGCACCAAGGTCCCTGATCGCCCGTGGAGGACCCACGGGGATGTCGTCACCACCACCCAGGTGACGTCCTTCTCGACCACGGCGGGGTGGGTCTCGGGGTCCGTCGTGGGCGTGTGCAACGCGATGGCCGGCACTGCGCACCCGGTCGCGTACTGGCCCCCACCGGCAGACACCGGTGAGGCACCACATCGGTCGCCCGTCTCCACAGCGCGCCCTCCGGAATCGTCCCGAGTGACGGGGACGCTGCCCGGTCCCCACGACACTCCGGGCGCTGTCACGGAAATTCCGCGTGCAGCACGGAATCGGCAGACGCGATTGATCAGACCCGGACCTTTTCGCGCCCGGCGGTCGCCGTGCATGATGAGGTCCCTCCCGACGCTAGATCGAGGCGGCGGCGTCCAACATGGGGGCAGCGACAATCCGCCCGCGCACCTCGTCCAACTCGCCGCGCACGATGCACGCGCCGAGTGCCCGTAGAACGCGATCGGGATCGGGAGCGGACGCACTCGGATCGAGATCCGCCAGACGCGCCGCGACGGCCGCCCAGAGAACGCTACGGGGGATTCCGCCCGCCACCACGGAGACCTCGAGCACGGCGATCTCGACGAGGTCGGGAGTGCGTGTGTGCGGACGCATGGGTGCATGGGATTGCAGCATGGGCGAGGCACGGTAGAGGGTCTCGCGCCGTCACGCCGGACCAGATGGCCTGCGACCACCGGTCCCATACCCTAAAGATGAGAGTGAGGGTATGGGACTCACGTCGCTGCGAAGGGTCCGGTACCGCCATCCGACGGGGGTGCGCACGAGGGCCGTGGCCGGGGGCGTGGGGGCGCCGCAGCGCGTAGCGCCGTGAGTTCCACCAGCCAGCGTGAGTCCTCATCGAGCACCCGGGTGACGATTTGACCGTCCGCATCCCGTGAGACGTGGCCCACCACGATGCCCTGGGAATTGCGGACCACGATCTCGAATACCCCATCCATAAACGCGACCGTAGCGCAGGCCTCACCGCAGAGGCTCGGGACATGGCACACGAGGTGACGGCGGAGTGCACCGCTCCGTTCAACCACCACCCACGCTGTGCCGAGATCGGTCCGGCATCTCGTGGTGAGCGGCAAGGGCGACCGGACGCCTCGGCCGATCCGGTGCCACCCCGACCTGCGCCACGTGCCCATGGACCAAGCGACGGCGATCACCGGGGGTTCGTGTGGCCCCAGCACCATGCGGCCGACCATGCACGTACCCGTCGCCGATGAGGAGGTGGTACCGAGCCTGTGCGCGGTCCGCGCCGGTGGGCGCTGCGGATACCCCTCCTCGGAGGACCTGCCGACGCCGCCCGAGGCGTCAGGCCCCATGCGGGGGGATCCCACCCCGTGGGCCCCGCCTCGTGCGCCGACCCCGGCTCGGGTATCCGAGATCGGTGATCGCGGGTGGACAGATACCGGGCGTGCTCCCGACGACGGGCACACCGCCGCACGTGGTGTGACGACCCGCCACGCCTACTCACGTGCCGTTGTGATGCCCATCGCGCCCCCATGGGGGATGCCGCACGACGACCGCGTACCCTAGGCGTGATGTATGACCTGATCCGCGACATGCCCCTCGTTATTGACGACGTCGCGCTGGAGCGGCTCGACTTGGCCGAGGCACCCGGGTTTGCGCGCATCAGCACCGTCGTCCACCTCATCGGCCGCGGTCATGAGGGACTCGGTGAAGACGTGACCTACGAGTCCACCGAAGTGGTGGCATTCCACATCACGGGTCCACCGGACCTCCGCGGGACGTGGACCATCCACTCCCTCTCGCAGGCCCTGGTGGCGATGGACCTGTTCACCATCCCACCCACGTGGGCGCCGAGCCGCGGGTACCGTCGGTGGGCGTTCGAGGCCGCTGCCCTCGACCTCGCGCTGCGCCAGGCCGGTGAGCCGCTGTGGCGCGTGATGGGCATCGACCCCCGTCCCGTGGAGTTCGTTATCTCGACCGAACTGGGCGACCCCCCCGACCCGGCGCGCGTGCTCCGCTGGGCCGAGGCAATGCCCGGGATCGGCTTCAAGGTGGACGCGACCTCCGCGTGGACGCGCGACACCGCAACCGCGCTCGCCGACGGGGCGGACGTGCTGGTGGTCGATCTGAAGGGGCACTACGCCGGGACGGCAATGGATGTGGGCGCCGATGCCGGCCTCTACGCGATGGTTGCCGAGGAGTTCCCCAACGCGTGGATCGAGGACCCGCATGTGGATGCTCGCACGCGCATCGCGCTGGCTGGCGCGGAGGACCGCATCACATGGGATGCCCCCATCCACTCGGCCGACGACATCGGGCGGCAGGCGATCGCCGCGCGCACGATCAACGTCAAGCCGTCGCGCATCGGATCACTCGAGGGCCTCCTCGCCGTGTACGACGCCGTCCGCGCGCAGGGCCTCGGCGCATATGGCGGCGGCCAGTTCGAACTGGGGCCGGGGCGTGGACAGATCCAGTATCTGGCGTCGCTGTTTCACCCCGACGCGCCGAACGACACATCACCCGTGGCATTCCACGGACCTGTGCGCTCCGGACTGCCCACCTCCCCGCTGGAGCCCGCCGCGTCGGCGACGGGGTTCCGCTGGGGACCCGACGACTAGGGAGTTACGGGTGCGGGTTCGACGAGCGCGCGCACGGCCACGAGGCGATCCCAAGCGGTCTCCTCGGCACGCAGGTGCTCGTCCTCACTGGCGTAGAGGTGTGCTCCCCGCGATACGCACAGGTAATCGGCCATCGCGCGCTCGAGCTCCTCATCGGGGCTCAAGTGACGCCGAGTGGGAACTTCGCTGCTCACCACGTCACCTCCTGACCGGTTAGGGATTACGGTAGCGCGACGTCCGGACCGATGCCCATCCCACAGTTCCCCGGAGGGCGCGACGGGGGCCACCATGGCGCTGGCGACGATGCCCGTGGTGCCGCGGGGGCAGGATCCGCCGCTACGACGGGGGCCACCAGGGCGCTGGTGATGATGCCCGCCACTACCGCGCCTACCACTGACGCGCCGTATCCCAACCCACGTCGCCGCGATCGTTGCCCGACGTCGTGTCGTTTCTGTGTCGGGCGGTATCCAACCCCCGCCTCATCGTGGGCAACCTGCTCGTCGGGATGCGCACCACCGCGGAGAGCACCAACGGATTCGTGGTGGCCGCACTGGTGGCGCAGGAGCAGATGGAACTGCGAAGCACCATCTCCGGCGACTGGGGAACGACTCAAGGGGACCCGTTTGTTTGGGAACACATGTTCCCCTAGAGTGCTCCGGCCATGGGCGACGGGGTCGAGGACATCATTCGCGTGGCATCCCTCACTATGAGCGACGATCAGGCGGACCGACTCATCGGGTGGATCGCACTCCGCACGGGGCGCAGTAAGGCTCTGACAACCGGCGACGACACCATCGCGCGCCTGCGCCACGTGGCGGAAAACTGGATGGACGACGACCAACGACGTCGCTTGGCCGAATGGATCGCCCGGCGGGTGGCGCGGGGCGAGGACCCCGTGCCGTCGTCGCCCACTGCGGTTCGGCGTGCGAACAGGGAGCCGTGGACCCTGCCCGCATGAACACCCTCACCACGCCGCTCACACACCTCCTCGGCATTCCGACGTTCGCGGGAATCCGCCTCATCACAGTGGGGCCAACTCAGACCATCATTCCCAGAAGCGGATTGTGACCGTCCACAGCACCCGGTGTCGAGGTTCCGGTGCCTGACACCTCACAATCGGGGATCGCCGCACACTAGGCCGCTGGTGTCTGACACCAGACGATGGAGAGAAACACACGGTTCGTCGCCCTAGCCGTGCGCTTCCGGCGCACCGCGCGTATGCGACATGGGTACGTGCCCGACATGGGCCGTCGGGACCGACGCCCGTCACACACCGGACGACCACCTGCGCACCCACACCCGACCACGCCCCGAACCGACGGCGGGGATCAGACGACCGCCCGCTCCCCGAACATCGACTTGAGCGTCGCGAGGAGGCTGCGATCTGTGGGGTCGACGGCGTACTCGCTTCCGAGGCGCATGCGGGTCTCGCCCTCGGGCGTACGAAGCGCCACGATGACGCATGCCTCGCCGGGATGATCGGTGAACAACCGCTTGAGCATCGCCATGTCGGTCATGGCGAATCGGGACGCGTCGACTTCGAGGAGCAGGCGATCCTCCTCATCGGCCGGATCGGGCACGAACGGCTCCACCGTGGAGGCCACAAGCTTGATCTCGCTCTCGCTCTTGCGATCAATGCGTCCGGTAATGACGACGAGGGCATCGACGGTGAGCACGTCACGACGGGCGGCCAGCACCTGGGGTACCACCACCACCTCGATGGACCCCTCCAGATCGTCGAACTGCACGAACGCCATGGGCTCACCACGCTTGGTGGTGATGCTCTTGACCGCGCTGACAATGCCGCCGAGCGTCACCATCTGGCCATCGGCGCACCGCTCTATCTCGCCGATGGTGACGGTGGTGATGCGCCGTAACTGCCGGCGGCAGTCGGCCAGCGGGTGACTCGACACGTAGAGACCGATCGCCTCCTTCTCTCCGGCGAGAAACTGGTCCTTGTCCATCTCCGGCATGGTGATGGGCGGATCCTGCTCCAGTGACCCGCTGCTGGAGTCGTCGAGCATGCCGAAGAGCGACTCCTGGCCGACGGCCTGGTCGTTGCGTCGCTTCACCGCCCGGCCCACAGCGGCCGGGAGAGCATCGAGCATGCCGGCGCGTGTGGCTCCGGTGCAGTCGAGCGCCCCGCCACGCACCAGACTTTCCAGCGCACGCTTGTTGATTTGTACAGGGTCGATGCGGCGACACAGGTCCCAGATCGACGTGTACGGACCGCCGCTCGCGCGCTCTTCGATGAGGGCGCTGACGGCTCCCTCCCCCACCCCTTTGACGGCCGTGAGCCCGAACCGGATCTCGCGGTCACCGGTGACGGCGAATCCGGAACCCGACTCGTTGACGTCGGGCGGCAGAACCTCCATGCCCATGTCGGAGCTGGCCGCCACATAGACGGGCACGCGGTCCTTGGTGTCCATGACCGACGTCAGCACTGCCGCCATGTACGCCGCCGGATGATTGGCCTTGAGGTAGGCCGTTCGGTAGGACACGAGGGCGTAACAGGCCGCGTGGCTCTTGTTGAACGAGTAGTCGCCGGCGGCTTCGCAGAGACCCCAGAGATCCTGAGCCACGCGCGGGTCGGTGCCCGAGTCGATACACCCTTGGATGAACAGGTCCGACAACGACGCCATGAGGTCCTTGTCCTTCTTGCCCACCGCCTTCCGCAGGTCGTCCGCGCGCGCCGGTGAGAACCCCGCGATGGTGCGCGAGATCTGCATCAACTGCTCCTGGTACACGGCGACGGAGTACGTCGGTCCCGTGATGGGCTCCAGCCGCGGGTCGGCGAACCTCACGCGGCGGGGATCGCGCTTGTTCTGCGCGTACGTGGAGATGAAGGCCATCGGGCCCGGCCGATAGAGGGCCACCAGCGCGATGAGGTCGGCGAACTCGGTGGGACGCACCTCGCGCAACGCCTCGCGCATGCCGGACGACTCGAACTGGAACACTCCGATGGCATCCCCCTTCGCAAGCATCCGATACGTGGCAGGGTCGTCCATGGGGATGGTCTCGATATCGAGATCCGCACCCGTGGTCTCGTGAATCAGGCGAAGCGCATCCTCGATGATGTCGAGGTTGCGCAGGCCCAGGAAGTCCATCTTCAGAAGTCCGAGGGCCTCTACGTCGTGGTCGGGAACCTGTGTGACCAGGGCGCCCTCGTCGTCCACGCGCACGGGAAGGAAGTCGGTAACCGCGCCCGGTGCGATGACCACCCCGGCCGCGTGGACGCCCTCATTACGGACCAGCCCCTCGAGCGGGCGAGCCACCTCCATGATGCGCTTGGCACCCTCGTCCGCCTCAACATGGGCGGCCAACTCGCTCCCGGGCGCCAATGCCTGCTCGAGATTGATGCCGACGCGCTCAGGCACGAGCTTGGCGATGCGGTCCACCTGGGCGTAGGGAATCCCGAGCACCCGACCGGAGTCGCGTACCACCGCGCGGGCCATCAACTTGCCAAAGGTGCCAATGCGGGCAACCGCGTTGCCACCGTACTTCTGCGTGACGTAGGCCACGACGCGATCACGGCCACCCACCGAGAAGTCGGTGTCGATGTCGGGCAGGCTCTTGCGACCCGGGTTGAGGAAGCGTTCGAACAGCAGCCCGTGTTCGAGAGGATCGAGATCGGTGATACGTAGCGAGAAGGCGACGAGCGACCCCGCGGCCGATCCGCGCCCCGGTCCCACGGCCACGCCATTCTCGCGTGACCACGTGATGTAGTCCCACACGATGAGGAAGTACGACGAGAAACCCATCTCCTGGATGGTGGTGATCTCGAACTTGAGGCGCTCGTCGGCGTCCGTGGGCCAGTGCCCCTCGCCGTACCGGCGATCGAGGCCGTCGTGACAGAGCCGCTCCAGGTACACGTCGTCCGACTCCCCGGTGGGCACCGGGAACACCGGCAACTTGATGTCCCCCAACGGGAGGTTGAGACCCGCGCACCGCGCGACGATCTCCATGGTTGTCGGGATGGAACCTGGGAAGTCCGGGAGCGCGGCGAGCATCTCGTCGGCCGACTTGATGAAGAACTCCTGCGTGTCGAACTTGAAGCGATTGGGGTTCGACAGCAGGTCACGGGTTTGGATGGCCAGTAGGGCGTCGTGGCTTTCGGCGTCTTGGTGACACACGTAGTGCACGTCGCCGGTCGCCACCATCGTGCGACCGGTCTCCGTGGCGAGAGTGCCCAAGTGCTGGTTGATGCGCTTCTGGCTCTCGATGCCGGAGTCCTGAAGCTCGAGGTACACGTCGTCCGGCCCAAAGATCTGGCAAAGCGTGTCGAGCTCCTGCCGTGCGCCCGCGAGGTCCTCGTCGGCAAGTCGCGAGCAGATGGTGCCTGAGAGGCATCCCGACAGGACGATGATGCCGTCGGCGTAACGGCTCATCAGTTCGTGATCGATGCGCGGACGGCGGTGATAGCCCTCGATGTAGCCGGCCGAGCACAAGCGGATGAGGTTGTAATAGCCCTCAGTGCTCTCCGCGAGCAATGTGAGGTGGTTGCGCTTCTCGCGCCCGGGTCGCTCGCGGTGGTCGGGGACGACGTACGCCTCAAGCCCCACGATGGGCGTGATACCGCGCTTCGTGGCCTCACGGTAGAGCTCCACCGCGCCGCTCATCACTCCGTGATCGGTGAGGGCCACCGCGCTCTGGCCCAGTTCCTCCACCCGGTCGAGCAGTCGCGGGATCTTGCACGCGCCGTCCAGAATCGAGTAGTCCGAGTGGACATGGAGATGCGCGAAGGGAGTACTGCTGCTCACCCCCCCAACGTACCCGCTGCCGCCGACGGCGTGGTATCGCCCGCCGCGTTCCACCCCGCCGTCGTCACGTGGCGGACACCGACGGCCGGTGTTAGGCACCGGAGGCGATCGGCGCAGAGTCAGCCCCTCCGGGGTGCGGCGTCGATTGTTACGTGTCAGACACCGACGGTCAGAGGCCGTGCGTCATTGGCGCGGTGGATGACACAGGTAGCGACACCGTTGGCGCGACCCAAGAAATCGTGGCGCGCCACAGGACATCGTGATGCGCCGGATGGATTGTGAAGTGTCTGACACCGGTGGGGTGGTGAGACACCCGTGGCGATCGCCGTGGGTCAGCCCTTCTTGTGCGCCTCACTGATCCGGTACGCCATCCGACTCTGCAGGCTGAAAATCTCGATGAAGCCCGGGCTCGCGTTCTGCGAGAAGGTGGAGTCGGCGTCGAAGGTGGCGAGCGTGCGGTCGTAGAGCGCGAGGGGGCTGTCACGAGTGACGACGGAGGCCGAGCCCTTGTACAGGCGAACCGTGATCGTTCCCTCCACCTTGGCGTTCACGGTGTCCATGAAGGCGTTGAGGTCCTGGAGGAGCGGCTCGTACCACAGACCCTCGTACACGAGCTGTGCCCACAGAGCGTCGAGGTTGGGCTTGAGCGCGTTCTCCCGCCCGGTGCACACCAACTTCTCGAGTTCCCGGTGGGCCGTGAGGACAACCGTGGCGGCCGGCACCTCATAGACATCACGCACCTTCAACCCCACCACACGGTCCTCGATGTGATCCACGATTCCCACGCCATTGCGGCATGCGATCTCGGCCACAGCGGGGATGAGATCGACGAGGGCCATCTCCGTGCCGTTCAGGCTCACGGGAAGCCCCTCGCGGAACCCGAGCACGACATCCTCCGGACGGTCGGGGGCCCTGCCCGGCGGCGTCACGAGTTGGAACACGTCGTCGGGCACCGCCTGCGTGATGTCTTCAATAACCCCGCCCTCGCTGGAGCGCCCCCAGAGGTTGTCGTCGATCGAATAGGGCCGCTCGACACTCGACGCCACCGGGATTCCGTGCTCCTTCGCGTACGCGATCTCCTCGTCACGGCCCATCTGCCACTCGCGCACCGGTGCGATGACCTTGAGATCGGGCGCGATGGTGGCGATGGTCGCCTCGATGCGGACCTGGTCGTTCCCCTTCCCCGTGCAGCCGTGGGCAATGGTGTCGCAGCCGTGGCGGCGCGCCTCGTCGACGGCGAGCTTCGCGATGAGCGGGCGACCGAGCGACGTGAACAGCGGGTAGCCGCCCTGATAGCGCGCGTTTGCACGGATGGCAGGAGCCACGTAGTCGCGAACGAACTCCTCGCGGGCGTCGATCACCAAGCTCTCGATGGCGCCGAGGGTGGTCGCCTTGTCGAGAATTTCCGTGAAGTCGTCCGTGGGCTGACCCAGATTGATGCAGAGGGCCACGACCTCCGCGTTGTACTTGTCCTGGATCCACTTGAGCATGACCGACGTATCGAGACCACCGGAGTAGAGCAGCAGCACGCGGTGCACCTCGTGGGGCTCGGCCAAGTACTGGGCGGTCTTCGGGGCGGGCGGCATCTGGGACAACGAGCGGAGTCCTTGGGTCGCGATTCTGACGGCCCGCAGTCTAGGGGTACGACACCGGACACCGTAGGACGCCACGGGCACGATCATCTCCGACACATCCCCCCAACGCCAGCCCCCGGTCGCCGGTGACCACCACGCCGCCGCCGCCGCCGGGCGTCGCTCTGACTCCGTCCGACCCGATTCCCCATTCCGTGCAACCGGTGACGGACACCCGAACCTCCCGTGGGCACCACACGGGGTCCGGTCAGAGCGGAGTAGCGACCGACAACTCGTGTCGAGCGACCCTCGCACAGACCCGGGGCACGGCACGGTCGCGCGTCCCGGGGGGCTACCCGCGCTTGACGGGGTCCACGGCAGCCGCGGCGCCGGGGCCAACCGATCCTGGCCGGGGAGCTACCTGCGCTTGACGGGGTCCACGGTGGACAGATCGCTGAACGGATTGATTGACGATCCACCCCCCAACCGGATCTCGAAGTGCAGGTGGGGAGTGGTACCACGGGCGTCGCCGGTGTCGCCGACGGCGCCGATGGGCTGCCCCACCACCACGCGCTGCCCGGCCTCGAGGCCCGGGGTGATCGCACTCAGGTGCGCGTAGTAGTACTCATGGCCCGCCGCATCGACGAGCCACACCCAGATCCCGCCCAGACCGGTCTCGACGCGGGTGAGGCGCTGGACCCACCCATCGACGACCGCCACAACCGGAGTGCCCTCGGCCGCGTGGATGTCAATGCCATCGTGCGTTCCCTGGTGGCGGGGATCGCCAAAGTCGTCCCCGTAGGCGTAGGTGCCCACGACCGGGAACGTTGTGAGGTACTGCGCGACGGGAACCACCGGAGGGGGAGGGGAGGGCTGCGGGGGCGGCGTACTGGCAACGACGCGGACTTTGATGCCGAGCTTCCGGAGGAGCGTGACGTTTACCCGCCCCGTAACCGCCACCTTCAGCCTGCGCTGCAGGATGCGCACGCCAGCCCGGGTGCGGGGGCCAAAGGTGCCGTTGACCGGCACCTTGATGCCGCGCACGCGCAACTTCCGCTGCAGCACCCTGACGTCACTGTCACTCGATTCCGGCGTGATGCCGACGCCGACCGTGACGGGAGTACCCGGAGTGATGGGCATTGCGGGACTGGCCGGTGTGGAGGCCACGTGCGCCGGTACGCTTCCCGGAGCCGCGGGGGGCGAACTGACACCGGCACCCGGGAGCCTCGTCGGCATGGGCGTCGGGACCGCCCCAGCGGGCGCCGCGATACCCAAGACGAGGAGAGCCACGATCCCCACCGCCCTGCGACGAGGGCGGATGCGGTCACTCCGGGCACTGCACAACTGGTCGATGATCCTGAGTCCCTTTCCGTCGGCGATCCTGGAGGTCCAGGGCGAATTCGTCGGCTGCGGGTCACACGGTGCACCGACGAATGTCGGTGCACCGTGTGACCCTCGGAGGTCATTGGCCACGGCTGACCTTAGCGACGTGTGCGGCAGAGTCAACCCCTGCCGTTGTCGGGTCCCGACGTCGTTCATCGTGTCGTCGGACCATCATCACCGTTCCGGTGGCGGCCGGTGAGGCACCGTGCGACAACCGACGACGGGCCACCTCCCGGCGTCGATTGTGTCCTCGAGCACGCATCTTCAGATCAGACGCGCCCGATCCGCCCGTGTTCGATCATGCTCCGGGTGACCCCGTTGCCCGGCGTCGAGTCACCGTGCGCCACCCGAATACCAGAATGAGGAAGAGGAGTGCTGCCCCGATGATGACGCCGTTGACGAAGCGTCCGTCCTCGGCTCCGAGGGACGACAGGTCCATGAGCGGGCACGCCCCATACGAGATCGTCCAGGTAGCGCCGTACTGCGAATCGGACAGCCGTGCTCCCGTCGAGGAGACGGAGATGGCCGACGGCATTCCCCACCGGTACGTGAGATCGAGCCCATCGACGAGCGCCGTGTCCGCACGGGTTGCATCCACCCGTTTACTCGTGGGGTTGCAGGTGGCATCGAGGACATCGCCCACCCCGCCCCGCGATGCCAGCGAAAACGTCGCAGAGACCATCCCGCCGGCGTCGTCGGTGGAGACGGGCGTGAACTCGCTTGTGAGGAGCGCCTGCAGGGGAACCCGCGTTGGGAGCCCCGTGATGCCGGCCTGCGCCTCACCCCCGGGTGCCGTACCCGATGTGGGCTGGGTGCGCGTCGGAGTTGCGGGATCACCGGGTCCGGGGGCGGCCCAGTAGCCACCCGTCGCCTCGAGGATCGGCTGCAGCGGGCGCAGTACGCCGAGAGCGCTCTTCAGGTCGTCCAACTGCGAGGTACCCGCCCGCAGACGGCGCACCGACGTAAGAACGACCGTCCCGTCGGCCTCGGTGCGCTGGAGGAACGGCAACGACTGGTTGCCCGGTGCCCCCCAGTGCTCGTCGCGCGCATTGAGGAACTCCTCGAACGTCCCGGCCGAGAGTTGCGCCGGGAGGTCCAGCGCACGCTGCGCGGCCGGATCCATCCGCAGTTCGAGCCCGAGGTTGCCGCCGCCATCGGGCGCGATGTCGATGAACTGCGAGAGTTGCGCGCTGCACCCCGAGAGCACGGGGACAATCAGAACGGACGCGACCGCGGACGCGATGCGGCGCGCTCTGCGGGAGGTCACGCCGACTCCCGTTCGGTCATCTCGTCACGGCGGCGGATCAGACCGACGGCATGGGCGCGGCCGTCGCGATCGAGCGTCGCGAAGTCCTCGTGTGAGAGGTTGCCGGCGCGATGGTCCATCTCAACTTCCCGGATGGCATCGAGTGCCTGCCAGAGGTCGTCCTCCACCGCGCGACGATCATCCGACCACGCGGAGGTGGGGGCGGGGGATCTGACGATGAGTGGCCATGCGACCAGCGCCACGAGGCCGACGCTGAGGATGGCGATGAGTGCGTAGGCCATCGCTGCGCGAGGCTACTCGCGCACCCCGTCGTCGGCCCGCGCCGGAGCCGGAATGACGGCATCACGCGGACGTCGGGGTGGCCAGACAGCAACGAGGGACCCGGCGAGCATGATGAGTCCGCCGACCCAGATCCACATCATCATCGGGTTGACGAACACGCTGATCCGCGCGAGGCCATCCGGTGTGAGCCCCACCAGCACCACGTACACGTCGCGCAGTGGTGAGGAGTCGATGGCCACCTCGGTGGATCGCTGCATCTGCGCGGTGAACATGTCCACTCGGGGCACCAGCGTTGCGACGCGCGCGCCTCCCTCCGACACCGCCAGCGTCACGCCCACGCTCATCGTGTGATCTCCTTGGGTACGAGTTCCGCCCTCGTTAGTGAACGTGTAGCCCGAGACCTCGCCACTCGCTCCCAAACGCAGCGCCAGATCACCCTGGGAGGAGAACGCGCCCTGACAGGCGATGGCCACGATCAGGGACACCACGCCCAGATGTACGACGTACCCGCCGTAGCGGCGACGGTTTCGCACGAACAACTGCCCAAGCGTAGCCGGCCAGGACACGTCGCCCAACTGGCGACGCACCGCCACCCCGCGCCAGTACTCCCCGATGATGCACGCGACCGTGAAGGCGGCGAGGACGATGGCCGCAGCAGCCCACCAGTGCGATCCGTCCTGGGCCACGCCCACCGCGGGGATGACCGCGATGATGGCGACCACGAGGGGGGGACCGAAGCGACGTCGCAGCTCAGCCGGTGACACCGTCCGCCACGGAATGAGCGGCCCGACCCCGGTGAAAAACAGCAGCGCGAGCCCGACCGGGGCGGCCACTTGGTTGAAGAATCCCTGTCCCACGGTGATCCGGTCGCCGCGCACGACCTCCGACAGCACCGGGAAGATCGTCCCCCAGAATACGGCGAATGCGAGTCCTACGAGCAGGAGGTTGTTGTAGAGGAAGATCGCCTCCCGGCTGATGTAACTCTCGAGGGAATTTTCGCTCCGCAGTAACGGCAGTCGCGTAACGAGCAGGGCGAACGACCCCACGAGGATCGCCACGATGAAGGCGAGGAAGTACGGCCCGAGCGTGCTCTCACCAAAGGCGTGCACCGACGACAGGATCCCCGACCGGGTGAGGAACGTGCCGAACAGCGCCAACGTGAACGTGAGGATGATGAGCACCATGTTCCAGATGCGCAGCATTCCCCGACGTTCTTGGACCATGACCGAATGGAGAAACGCCGTCGCCACGAGCCACGGCATGAGCGCGGCGTTCTCCACCGGATCCCAGGCCCAGTACCCGCCCCACCCGAGTTCCTCGTAGGCCCAGCGCGATCCGAGGATTATCCCGAGGGTAAGGAACAGCCACGAGACGACGGTCCAGCGCCTCACCGATGTGATCCACGTGGAGTCGAGACGACGGGTCACCAACGCGGCGATCGCGAACGCGAACGGCACCGACAGCCCCACATACCCGATGTAGAGCAGCGGTGGATGACTCTCCATGTAGACGTTCTGCAACAGCGGATTGAGGCCACGACCGTTCACGGGCACCGGCGACACCGTGGCGAACGGGCTCGTCACGAACGACAGCACGCTGGTAAAGAACGCCGACGTGCCCATGAGCACCGCGATAACCACGGGCATGAGCTGGCGATTGCGGCGACGGTTGGTGACGACCACCAGCACCGCGACCAGCGAGATCAGCCACGCCCAGAGCAGGAGCGACCCGGCTTGGCTGCCCCACAGGGCGGTGAGTTTGTACCGCCACCCGAGCGTGCGATCGGAGTACCCCGCAACGTTTGCGATGTCGAAGCGATCGGTGAGCAGGGCCACCCACATGGCCACCGCCGCCGTCGTGGTGGCGATGCCCACAGCCCACACCGCACGCTCGGCGGATGGGAGAAACCGACGTCGACCGGGCCGACGCGACCAAAGCGCGGCCCCGACTGCGTAGAGCGCAGCCGCGAACGCCAGCAGGAGCACGCCGCGGCCGAGGAGGGTCACGTGCCCGGGGACTCCGCGGGCGTGCCGCCCGGCATGGTCGCGCCCTGGTCTGCCTGCTCCTGCATAAACTTGGACGGACACAGGGTGATGAGCGTCCCGCGATCGGCCACGAAGACGCCACTCTCCATGTGACCGGTCACCACGATCTCCCGCCCCACCGTGAAGGCATCGGGGACGCTGCCGCGGTAGGCCACCACCACGCTCGCCGCGGGCCGGTCCTTGTCACGCACCACAAACCTCACTCCCGCCGCCGACTGAGCACGCTCAGCGGCGTCCACCGGGGCCCCCGGCCCCACAGTGCCGTTGAGGCGGTACGTCGTGCCATTCGCGGTCGTCATCAGACCCGACGGGCTGGTGTAGGTCTCAATGCTGCCGCCGATGCTCGTCCAGATGAGCCATCCACCGAGGAGGACGGCAAGCGTGAGCGCGAGTGCGAAGCGGAATCGGGACTTCATGATCGACGTCCGAGGGTATCAGTGGTGCGGGATCCTGCGCGATGACACGGGACACCGCCCCGACCTGTCACACGCCCCTGCCATGATCAACCCTACGGGTACTCCGCGACGTGCTCCATGTACCTGCCACCCTATCCCGAGCGGTCTCGGCAACCCCGACGAAGGAGAACCACGGTGTCACGTACGACGAACGCGGACGACGCGAACTACCGCGCGACGTTGACCGACATGCAGTTCCACGTGACCCGCGAGGCGGGCACCGAGGCTCCCTTTTCGGGTGTCTACTGGGACCACCACGACGACGGAATGTACCGCTGCATCTGCTGCGACGCTCCGCTGTTCGACTCCGCGCAGAAGTTCGAATCGGGCAGCGGATGGCCCAGTTACACGGCACCGGTGACCCCGGACTCGGTCATCGAGAACGCGGACGACTCCATGTCCATGCGACGCATCGAGGTGCGCTGCGCGATCTGTGACGCCCACCTCGGCCACGTGTTCCCCGACGGACCCGGACCGAACGGCCAGCGGTACTGCATCAACTCGGCCTCGCTGGCGTTCGGTGGCCGCCCGGACGGAGCGGCGTCCGACTAAACCCGAGTCGTCGGCCATCCAGCCTCGGCCGGTGGACGCCGGGCGTGGACGGCGGGGCGTCATCACGGGCCCACGGGGGTGCGGGTAGGCGGCTCCATCTCCTGCCCCGCACGATCGTCCCGAGCCGTGGCGGGAAGGCCTCACCCCGCCACGCGTGGGACGGGCGCCACGTCCCCACCGGCAGGCGCGCCGGAACCGTCATCGTAAAGGTCCCGTAAGTCTCACCAAGAACTCCTCGGACGTCGCCTACCATCATCCATCGTGCACCTTCGGACCACACTCGCCGTCGCCACGGTGCTCGCCCTCCCGACGGGCCTTCTGGCCCAGGCCCAACCGTCCGCCCCCGTCGTCGGGACCACCCCGACGACCCCGGCCAAACCCGCTCCGGCGACGCCCCGCGACGTCACACCGATTATGGGGCAATCACGGCTCTCGGGCGACCAGATCGCGGCGTGGTTCGCCCGGCAGGGGGTCGCGCCCGCCATCACCATCTCCATCCTCGACCTCGCCCGCATTTTCGTGGACGAGGGCAATGCGCAGAACGTCCGTGGCGACCTGGCATTCGCCCAGTCGATCATCGAGACCGGGTGGTTCACGTACGCGGGCTCAATGGTCCGACGCGGCGACAACAACTACTCCGGGCTCGGCGCGTGCGACACCTGCAACCGGGGGAACATCTTCGCCACCCCGAACGAGGGCGCCCGAGCGCAGATCCAGCACCTCTGGGCGTACGCCGACCCCACCGCATCGGTGCTCCGCGTCGCGCGACCCTTGACGGACAAGCGCTTCACCGCCGTTCACCCCGTCGGGAAGGCGCCCGCGTGGGAGGACATGGGCAACGGCAACTGGGCCAGCGACACGGGGTACCCCGCGAAGATTCTCGCCCATTACGCGTCAATGCTCCGGTTCAACGGGCTGCAGCCCGAGTTGAGCACGGGGGCGGAGCCATCGGATACCCCAACGGGCCCACTCCCCGTGCTGGTCACGCGATCGGGTGGGGTGCGTCTGGGAACCCTGACGGGTGCCAGCGGAACCCTTGCGAATGCGACGGCCGCCTTCGGATCGGAGGGCAGGACGCGCGCCGCCTACGGCACCTGCCACGTGACCTGGGCCACGCTTGGTGCCGTCATGACATTCGCACCCGGTACCTCCGGGACGTGCGCCGATGATGCCCGACTCCGTTCGGCGGTTCTCACGGGCAACCACTGGGTCACCGGAACGGGCGTCAGGCCCGGCGCATCGGTCGCCACGCTGAGGAAGGCCTATCGGCTGAGGCCCACCCCGAAGATCACGACAGGCACCCTGCCGCTCGTGACGGGTGCCCGAGGCGCCCGGCTCACCGCACGCGTCGGTGAGGGTGTGGTCAAAGCGCTCATCGTCCGGGTGCCCGCCCACCCCTCGTAGCACGGTGACCTAAGTGCAGCGGGTCGGACGATTCGCCGGGGACCCTCACGACTGCCGTGCACGTGACACCGAACGACGCAGGGGGACGGTACGAAGCGGGCGACCGGACTCGAACCGGCGACCCTCAGCTTGGGAAGCTGATGCTCTACCAACTGAGCTACACCCGCAGGTCGTCCCAAGGGTAGCGCACGGTCTACATACGGTCCGGGGCCTCCACGCCGACCAGATCGAGTCCGGTCCGAAGAACCGATGCCGTCGCGCACAGCAGATCGAGGCGATAGGCCACCACCTCGGGCTCTTCCCCCACCACACGACAACGGTGGTAGAAGGCGTGGAAGTCCCGGGCCAAGTCCATGAGGTACGCGACCACGCGATGTGGGGAACGACGGCTCTCTGCCTCCGCCACGGCATCGGGCCAGCCGCACAGGGTGAGCAGCAGGGCGCGCTCGGAGGGATCGAGAACCGTCGGCGCGGCCACATCCGCGGGGGCGTCGGGCTTGTGAGCGAGGATCCCGGCGATGCGTGCGTGCGCGTACTGCACGTAGTAGACGGGGTTCTCATTGCTCTGGGCACGGGCCGTGTCGAGATCGAGATCGAAGGCCGTCTCGTGGCTGCGCTGCACTAGGAAGAACCGAGCGGCGTCCACCCCGATGTCGTCGATGAGTTCGCCGAGGGTGACCAGTGTGCCCGCGCGCTTGCTCATCTTCTTCGCCTCGCCGCCCTCGATGAGCGACACCAGTTGGACGATGGGCACCTCGAGCATGTCGGGGTCGTAGCCCCCCGACGCGATGACCGCGCGCAGACGCGCGACGTACCCGTGGTGATCGGCGCCCAGAACGTCGAGCAGCCGGTCATCGCCGCGGCCGGCCTTGTGGAGGTGGTATGCCACGTCGGAGGCGAGGTACGTGGTGGATCCATCGGACCGGCGCAGCACGCGGTCCTTCTCATCGCCGTACGCCGTGGTACGGAACCACAGGGCGCCATCGTGCTCATACGCATCACCCGATGCGACGAGCGCGTCGAGGCCCTCCGCTACGGCACCGCCCTCATGCAGAGTGGTCTCACTAACAAACGCATCGAATCGCACGCGGAAGCGCGCGAGTTCCGTGGTCATGGCCTCAAGCATGAGCACCTGACCACGACCCGAGAACAGGGAGAGGGTCTTGGCATCCGGCGGATCGACACGCGTGGCGAGGGTCTCCCCTACCTCGTCGCGCATTCGCTCCGCGATGGCCACGACGTAGTCGCCCTGATACCCGTCGTCCGGAACCTGAGTGTCGAGTCCGAACAACTGCCCGTACCGCGCCGCCACGGACGCCCCGAACAGGTCCATCTGCCGACCCCAGTCGTTCACGTAGAACTCACGGGTCACGTGATGGCCGGCGTAGTCGAGGATGCGAGCGAGGCCGTCGCCGTAGGCCGCCTGACGGGCGTGCCCCACGTGCGGCGGCCCCGTGGGGTTGGCCGATACGAACTCGATAAGGATGCGCTCGACGGGGTCGGCCTGGCCGCGACCGTACGCCTCCCCGGCACCGGCGATGGCGCGCGCGGCACCGGCGAACCACGCCGGACTGAGCGTCAGGTTGATGAATCCCGGACCGGCCACCTCGGCACCGTCGATCAGCACGCTCAGGTCGGGAGCGGCGGTGATGCGGGCCACGATGTCGTCGGCGATCTCGCGTGGGCTGCGCGCCACTGTCCTCGCGAGTGTCATGGCGACGTTTGTGGCGAGGTCACCGAACCCCGCCTCACGCGGTGGGGTGAGCACCGCCCGGGCCTCGGCACCGCCCGCGACTGCAGAGGCCTCCCGCGCGAGGACGACGGACAACGCAGCGATGGGACTTCCGGTGGACACGGCGCGCGATGCTACCGGGACCTGCCCGCTCGTGGGTAGGGATGCCCGGCGAGATGGGCGAGCGCGCGGTAGACCTGCTCCGCCAACACTACGCGGGCGAGTTGGTGGGGCAGGGTGAGCGGCCCGAGCGACATGCACTCGTCGGCCTCTGCGGAGACGGATGGGTCGAGCCCGATGGCGCCCCCGATGAGAAAGCAGGTGGGACGAACGTCGTCGAGCCGTCTCGCCATCCAGTCCGCCAGGGCCTCGCTACTTCGGGGCTGCGTCCCGCCCGAGTCGAGGGCGACCAGATATGAACCCTGTGCGATACGCGCACGCATGCGCTCGCCCTCCCGACGAAACACCTGTGCCGCCCCGTGCTGCACGGCTTCGGACGCCACCTCGTCCACACGGAAATCGGCCATTCGGGCGATGCGCGTCTCGTACTCGCCACCCGCATCGGCGAAGGGCGCACGCGCTCGCCCGACGACAACCAACTGGATGCGGCGGCTCACACGGTTATCGTAGGTGCCCCGTGACCGACTCGACAGACACACCCATCGGTGGCCGCATCGCGATCATCAGTGACATCCACGGAAACCGGCACGCGCTGGAGGCCGTGCGACGGGCACAGCGGCAGGCCGGCCTCACCCGCACGTGGTGCCTCGGCGACATGGTCGGCTACGGTGCCCACCCGACCGAGTGCCTACGGGTCTGTGTACACGAGTCGGAGCGCTGTATCGCGGGCAATCACGACCTCGCGGCAGCGGGACGGGTGCCGAGCAACGAGTTCTCGCCCTGGGCACGTACGGCGATCGAGTGGACGCGAACACGCCTCGACCGTAACGCACTCGACCGTCTTGCGGTGCTGGAACCGCAAGACGTGGACGGACCCGTCGCGCTGTTCCACGCAAGCCCGTCCGACCCCGTCTGGGACTACGTCATCTCGCCCGAACACGCACGCGCCGCCTTTGCCGCTTGGCCAGCCCGGCTCATGATGATCGGGCACACGCATCTCGCGGGTGCGTGGCGCCTTGGTGATGACGGGCGGCTCGATGGGGGGCTCGTGCGTGGCGAGGAGACCATCTCGTTGGAGACCGGGCGATGGCTCATGAACCCAGGCTCCGTGGGTCAGCCGCGTGACCTCGACCCGCGCGCATCGTGGGCGATCCTCGACCTCGACGCCCTCACCCTCACCTTCCGGCGTACCCCCTACGACGTGCCGGGGGCCCAGAACGCCATCCAGACCGCCGGACTGCCCATCGAACTCGGGGCCCGTCTGGCCGAGGGACGGTGATGAGCGCCTACCTCGATCACGCATCGGCGTGGCCACTGTCGGAGGCGGTGCGCCGGGAGATGGACCGGTGGACCCACCACGTGGGAAGTCCGATGGCGCTGCACGAACACGCTCGGGGACCGGCGGAGGCCATCGAACTGGCTCGCGCGAGTGTTGCGCGCCTCATAGGATGGGCACCCGAGACGGTCATCTTTACGGCGGGCGCCACCGAGGCACGCAATCTGGCCATCAAGGGTCCGCTCGCCGCCGCCGCCACCGACGCCCCTATCATTGTGCTCGATCCGCTGGCCCACTCCTCGTCACTCGCCGTGGCGAAGTCGCTCACCCGACGGGGTGGGCAGGTGCGCCTCGCACCGGTCGACGCGCAGGGACAAGTTGACGAATCGCTCCTCGCCGAACTGGCAGATGGCTGTGACGTGGTGGTGATCACCCACGGTCAGGCCGAGGTGGGCACCATCCGCCATGGAAGCGCGTTGATCGTGGCGATCCGCCTAGTCGCACCCGACGCGATCGTGGTGATCGACGCCGAGGAGACCGCCGGTCTGGTGGACGTGACCGACGGCCTCGGGGCCGACCTCGTCGTGGTCGGGGGCCGGTCCCTCGGTGGACCGGCGTGGGCCGGAGCCCTGGTGATACGTCCCGGAACGCATCTTCATCCGCTGCTCGAGGGAGGCCTCGAGGAGGGCGGTAAGCGCGGCGGTGCGCACGACATCCCCGCGATTGTCGGCCTCGGCGTGGCCGCGGACGAGGCCCTCAACGACCGCAGCACCCGGGTGGCGCACATGCGAGCGGCGGCCTCGCGCCTGACCGATGGCCTGCGGGGCGTACCGGGAGTGACCCTCAACGGGCCACCCCCCGACGAGCGGCTGCCCGGCCATGTACAGGTGTCGGTGCGGGGAGTGGAGGCCGAGGCCCTCGCCCTCTCGCTCGCGGCCCGTGATGTGGCCGTCGCCCCGGGGTCGGCATGCACGTTCGGAGCCGGCAAGGCGTCACCCGTGCTCGCAGCGATGGGCCACGATGACGAGACCGCGCGCTCGGCCGTGCTCCTCACCGCCGGGCCCACGACCACGGACACCGAGATCGATGCGGCTATCCGTGCCTTTACGCAGTCGGTGGTCGCGCTACGGGCGATGGCGCCATGACCGGGCGGGCCGATCGCGTGGTGGACGCCCTCGGCACATGGTGTCCCGTACCGGTGACCATGGCCCAACGGGCCACCCGAGAGATGCGCCCCGGCCAGGTCTTGCACGTGCTGGCCGACGATCCCATGGTGTTTCTCGATCTCCCCGCGTGGTGTCACGACCAGGGCCACGAGGTACTACAGATGGATCAGGAGCGACACATCATCAGGACCCGTATTCGCGTGGGGTAACCGTTCTCCCCACTCCGCATTGCCGTAGCGCTCGCGGCAAGTGCCCTCACGGCATTCGCGTCCGTGGCTGCGGCGGCGCCCGCGCCGCGCGTGGTCTCGGCAAACGGCTACCGACCCGCCTCCGGGCCTGCGCACGGAACGATCGTGGTCACCGCGCGGGTCTCCTACCGCGGTGTCGTCCGGGCTGCGGACCTTCGCATCCGTAATGCATCCGGGCTACCGCTGGCCACCGGAGCCCTCACGCTCACCGGTGGCGGACGCACAGTGATCGCGCGCGACACCGTCCGCCTGCAGCCCTACGCGCATCGTGGTAGGACCGCGTATTTCTACTTCCGCTTCCCGGCCTCAATGGCACGCCTCCTTCCACGTACGGGGACCCTGCGGCCCGCCTTCCACTTCGGTGTCGCGGGAGG